>JBFOLQ010000085.1:0-2852 GCA_040830145.1 Flavobacteriaceae bacterium
ATAAAGCAGAGGCAAAAAGGGAGATAACGCAAATGACTACCTCTGAGGTCGATGGGAAAACGGAGGAAAAGGAAGAAAAGAAAACCATCACCATTACCGCTTGGTATACTCCCGAAATTCCCGTGAGCCATGGACCTGATGACTATTGGGGATTGCCAGGACTCATCCTTGAGGTCAATGATGGTAGTAGAATGATGGTGTGCAACAAGATAGTGCTCAATCCAGAGAGTCCCGTGGGGATTGAGTTGCCCAAAAAAGGAAAAAAAGTAACGAATGAAGAATTTAGGGCAGTAATGCAGGAGCAGACCGAGAAGATGAACAAAATGTACGGAGGGGGCAAAAAGAAAGGGAAACAGGGGACCCGTATCAGTATCAGTTCAGGACAATAGGCTTCCTAAATAGGATATCCATATTTCGAACCCATGACGGGTTCTCCATAATCATCAATCAAAAAATGGACAGGAAGTTCTTTTTTCTGGGGGTCGCGTTATGCGTTCTTCAATCAGTGGGTGCACAAAAAGTGACCATTGAAGGACGCGTGACCGACACCTTGCAAAATCCTTTGGAATTGGCCAATGTCATAGCCATTGGGAAAAGTACCCAAGCAGTGGCCTCGTATGGAATTACAGACGCAGAAGGGAGGTACAGATTGCCAAACCTTATCAAGGATAGTATTTATACCATCCGGGCCAGCTACCTGGGATATGGTACCTGGGAGGCGAATTTCACAGCCACGGCCAATAGGGTATGGGATATTCAATTGGAACCCGCCCCTAATCAATTGGAGGGGGTGGAATTAGTGGAGGAATTGCCCGTCACGGTCAATGGGGACACTATTACCTATAAGGCTGATGCCTTTACCACCGGCCATGAAAAAAAATTGGAAAACATACTGGAACAATTACCTGGTTTTGAAGTGGACGATGAGGGTAAGATAAAAGTACAGGGAAAGGAGGTAAGTAAGGTATTGGTAGAGGGGAAAGAGTTTTTTGATGGGGATACCAAGATGGCCACCAAGAATATTCCGGCCAATGCCGTGGACAAAGTTCAAGTGTTGAGGAACTTTAATGAAATTACCCCCATGAGAGGTGTTACCGATAGTGATGCCCTTGCCCTTAATGTAAAGCTCAAGGATGGCAAAAAGAACCTTTGGTTTGGGGATGTCAGTATGGGTGCAGGTCCTAAAGATCGCCAATTGGCCCATTCAAATCTCTTTTATTATTCACCCAAAAACAGCATTAATTTTATAGGTGATATCAACAACATTGGGGAGCAAGCCTTTACGTTACAAGACTATTTTAGATTCAACGGTGGTCTGGCAAGTTTGGCAAGAAAATCTGGCTCATCCGTAGCACTGTCAAGTGATGAGATTGGACTTTCACTCCTCCAAAACAATCAGGCGCGATCCATCAACACAAAACTGGCAGCCTTGAACACCAGTTATCGTCCCAACAAGAAGATTGACATCACCGCCTTCGGAATTTTTTCAGCCACGGACACCCATTTAGAGAGCCGTTCACAACGAACGTACATCGGAAATACTGCGGGGAGTGATGAGGTATTACTCTCAGATACGGAGCAGGGAAACCGGGCCGGATTATGTAAACTTTCAGGAACATACACCCCTAATGCACAATGGTATCTCAATTACGACGGATTCCTCAAGACTTCTACGATCGAGGATGATAACCAGCGTTTTTCAGATTTCGGAAGTTTCACGAATACCATTGAATCCATAAATAAGCGTAGGCCTCTGTCAGTGGAGCAAACCTTTGGGGCCTACTATGCCAAGGACAACAATAATCTGTTTTCATTGGAGTCTGATTATCTCTATAAACGCTTACGACCACAGTATACCCTTTCAACGACGCAGCAACCCTTTATGGATGTATTGCCATTGGAGGGCGACGATTCTTTTCGGATATTTCAGGATAAGGAGGTGATTACCCGTAAAATAGGGGTTGAATTCAATTATTATCGGGTTCTTGACAAAACCAACCATATGAATATGACCATGGGTGTCAACCATACGGGGCAAGAATTGGCCTCAACCATTCGGGAACGGTTTGGGGATGGGTCAGAATCAATCTTGAATGATATGTTTGTAAATGATGTTCGGCTAAGGTACCTTGATATATATGTGGGACTGGGGTATCGCGTAAAGTGGGGCAAACTTACACTAAGCCCTTCCGTGGCCTTACATAGGTACAATACAGAGAACACCCAGTTCAATACCACCTTTGAATTGGATAAGACCATGCTACTGCCCAAAGTGGGAGCCAAATATGATTTTAACAATACCCGCACCCTTCGGTTTGATTATCGGATCTCTACAGAGTTTGCCAATGTGGGGAATGTGGCAGAAGCCATTCAGATCACGGGCTATAATAGCCTATTTTCCGGAAATAGAACCCTGAGAAACTCGTGGTACCATGACTTCTCCCTGAATTACTTCAACTTTAGCACCTTTAATTTCACGAACATCAATGGAGGGATCAGTTACCAGAAGCGTTATCACACTATTGGCACCGCGCTTGACTTTAATGGGTTTGACCAAAGGACGGTGTCGTTGAACATAGATAGGCCTGATGAAATATTTTCGGCCAGGGGAAATTACGAACGTCGTTTTTCATACTGGAAAGGCCAGTTTGATGCAACGCTCTCCTATGGAAAATATCACAATCAAATTGAAGCTTCGCCCAACTTCAACCGTTCGTTTTCCCAACAATACAAACTCTCCTTGGAAACCCGGTTTAGGGAGGCGCCCAATGTGGAAGTGGGTTTTGAAAAAATATGGAATGACTATGCCAGTACAACGGTTAAAAATAGGTATGTTACCAATAGACCTTTTG
>JBFOLQ010000086.1:0-7344 GCA_040830145.1 Flavobacteriaceae bacterium
ATATTCAATACAGGCATTGGGAATATCCTCCATGATTCCCGTTAAGCGATTATCAACCTCTTCCCTGGTCTAGCTGATACGAAGGGTGTGTTGTGACATGGCCAATCCTGAAGTGGCCACTCCACCAGCGTTGGAAGCCTTACCTGGGGCAAATAAAATCTTGGCTTCGTGAAAAGCATGTATCGCCTCTGGTGTTGAGGGCATATTGGCCCCCTCTGCCACACAAATACAACCGTTATTGACCAAGGTCTGGGCATCATCACCATCCAGCTCATTTTGGGTAGCACATGGTAAGGCAACATCACAGGTAACCTCCCACGGTTTCTTCCCCTTACGGAATTCAGCGGATGGGAATGCATCTGCATATTCAGAAATCCTACCACGGCGATTGTTCTTTAAATCCATCACCCAGGCCAATTTATCTACATCTATGCCGTCCTTATCATAAATATATCCCCCTGAATCGGAAAGTGTTAGCACTTTTCCTCCCAGTTGCAATACTTTTTCAGCGGCAAATTGTGCTACATTCCCCGATCCGGAAATGACCACATTTTTTCCTTGGAAGGAATCGTTCTTGGTCTTCAGCATGCTATCCGCAAAGTACACTGTACCATATCCTGTCGCCTCTGGTCTGATCAAGGATCCTCCCCAGGAACGTCCTTTTCCGGTCAATACCCCTGTAAATTCGTTTCGTATTTTCTTGTACATCCCAAAAAGGAAGCCTATTTCACGCGCCCCTACACCAATATCCCCAGCGGGCACATCTGTATTGGGACCTATATGACGGCATAGTTCGGCCATAAAGGCATGGCAAAAGCGCATGACCTCATCATCTGATTTTCCCTTGGGGTCAAAATCAGATCCGCCCTTGCCCCCACCCATGGGCAAAGTGGTAAGACTGTTCTTGAAAACTTGCTCAAAGGCCAAAAACTTCAATACACTCGCATTTACCGTTGGATGGAAACGGAGTCCGCCCTTATAGGGCCCTATTGCCGAGTTCATTTGAATTCGATATCCTCGGTTCACATGGATTTCTCCCTTATCATCAACCCATGCCACACGGAAGGAAATCAGCCTTTCGGGCTCTACCATTCGCAGCAAAATGTTCTTGCCATGGTAAATGTCATGCTCTACAATGTATGGAATGACGGTTTCGGCAACTTCCTGTACTGCCTGTAAAAATTCGGGCTCATGGCCGTTACGGGTACGTACCTCGTCCATGAAATTCTTAATCTTGCTGTCTAAGCTCATGTTTGGAAAGATGTTTTTTAACGATTTCGTTATATAACGGCAAAATTATACCTTTTATGTGATCAGAATCGTTTTTTTTGGGAATTTGTCAACGAAGTGCCTGGTCTAGGTCGTTTATAAGGTCATTCACGTCCTCAATTCCCACACTAAGTCTGATTAGCGCGTCCACGATTCCTCTCTTTTCCCGCTCCTCCCTGGACATGCTACCATGGGACATACTCGCAGGATGGCCCACCAAACTCTCGACCCCTCCCAGTGATTCTGCCAAGGTGAAGATCTGAAGCCTTTCCACAATTCCAACAGCTTTGGAATAGTCTCCGCCCTTGGGCACAAAGGAGAGCATTCCCCCAAAATCCCGCATTTGCCTTTTTGCCACATCGTGGTTGGGGTGTTCCTCAAAACCGGGCCAATATACTTTTCCCACCTTGGGGTGTTCCTTTAAAAATACAGCCACCTTTCTTCCGTTTTCACAATGGCGCTGCATGCGCAAGTGCAAGGTCTTAATACCCCTTAGCACCAAAAAACTATCCATGGGGCCACAAATGGCCCCACTGGCATTCTGTACAAATTGTAGTTTCCGTGCCAATTCCCGATCACGTACGACCAAGGCACCGGCAACCACATCACTATGCCCTCCCAAGTACTTGGTGGCAGAGTGCATGACAATATCAACCCCCATCTCCAGGGGGCGCTGTAAATAGGGAGAGGCAAAGGTATTGTCCACGGCTGTTAAGACATTTCTTGCCTTTGCCACCCTGACCACCCCGGTCAAATCAATGATATTCATCATGGGATTGGTTGGGGTTTCCAACCAAATAAGCCTTGTCTTTGCAGAAATGGCGCCTTCCAAAGCCCCTACATCATGCATATCAATAAACCGAAATCTTATGCCATAAGGCTCAAAAACTTTTTTAAAGAGCCGGTAACTACC
The DNA here is from genome assembly GCA_040830145.1 of Flavobacteriaceae bacterium. Classification (GTDB taxonomy): domain Bacteria; phylum Bacteroidota; class Bacteroidia; order Flavobacteriales; family Flavobacteriaceae; genus JBFOLQ01. The sequence goes on from JBFOLQ010000086.1 coordinate 2,183, forward strand.
CCCATAGAGATCATGGGAAGCCACGACTTCTTCCCCGGGTCCAACAAGTTTCATCACAGCATCAATGGCCGCCATGCCGCTGGCAAAAGCAAGCCCATATTCCCCATTCTCAATGCTGGCCAACGATTTTTCAAGAGCTGTCCGTGTAGGATTTGCAGAACGTGAGTATGCATAACCACGATGTTCCCCCGGCACGGTCTGTGCATAGGTAGAAGTATGATAAATTGGTGGCATTACGGCCCCATAGGCAGCATCAGGTGACTGCCCTCCGTGCACTGTCTTGCTATTAAACCCAAGTTGTTGTTCCATTTCCATTTGTTCCTAAAAATTCAACTATCAGCCTACACTCGTTATTCCACATTCATTTTTGCTTGACACGAATTTCACAAATTACCACCAATTTGAACATAATCCAATCCAGATGCTACGTTCTCTTCTCTTTTTTCTATCCTCTTAACTCTATTTATTGCCTTTTGTGACAGGCCCGCCTTGCCTGTCCTCCGCACGAGACTTTGGAAGGCGGGCCATCGAGGCAGGTTCACCTAAAACTGGTTTGCACCGTCATGGAGGTTTCATATGGGAATATCCGATTCCAACAAATGTATCGATACCTTTTGAAGCATCCAATCAAACATTACTTTTGTAGTATGATATCCCTTCCCTTACAAAAGAGAGCCTTTGTCTTTTTCCTACTTGCCGCGGTCTTGGCGTGCAAAAAGGATGGAAACATGGCCTTTGAAACCGTTTCCTATGACACTGGCCCATGCAGTGACTGTCCCAAAGTGGTCATTGATTTGCCCAAAAGTGTCCGTCCATCAAGGTTAGGAAATGCCATTGATCACGAAATGGCCGAAAAAGTCACGGAACTTCTGTCATTTGATGAGACCCAAGGGCCCAAGACCATTGATACTGCAATTCAATCATTTACCGATGAGTTCAAGGCTTTGAGGGAAAAGTTCCCCTCAGAACCCAATAATTGGGAAGCCCGTATTCACGGAACGGTTTCCTATGCCCAAAACGGACTGACGACCATACAACTGGATTCTTATATGTATACAGGGGGTGCCCATGGGGATGGGAGCATTCAATACCTTACTTTTGACAGTGACAAAGCCAACTTGTTACGCCTAAAGGATCTCTTTACGGATTGGGAGAAGGTCACGGCACATATAGAAAACAGATTCAGGGAGCAAGAGCATATTCCCAACGGACAAAATATCAACAGTACCGGTTTTATGTTCAATAATGATATATTTCACCTTCCCGAAAATATGGGTTTTACCAAAAATGGACTCCATTTGATTTACAATCAATATGAAGTGGCATCTTATGCGGATGGCCCCATTGAACTACTTCTTCCCTTTGGGGAAATAAATCCTTTTTTGACCACCCCCATCCACTAATGGACCTGACATTGGACATACATATAGAAAATCAGTTTTAACCTAATCGTTTTTCCCGTGAAAATTTATCATCTCACAACTTGTAATACTTGCCAACGTATCATTAAGGAGCTTCAACCTCCTGGGAATACCGAATACCAGGATATAAAGAAGCAACCCCTTACCGTAAAGCAATTGGACGAAATGCAAAGACTATCGGGCAGTTATGAAAGCCTATTCAGCCGTAGGGCCAAATTGTACAAAGAGCGGGGGCTGGCCAATGAATCCCTTACCGAAGCGGATTATAAGTCACTTATCCTGGAACATTATACATTTTTAAAACGTCCCGTAGTGCTATTGGATGACCAAATATTCGTTGGCAATAGCAAGAAAACGGTCGAAGCCGCCAAAATTGCCCTTCACCCTTGAGCAAGCGGACCTTGGCCATAATGGCCGCCTTGGGAGCCACCACTATCTATGCCATTAACCACACAGTGGCAAAGGGAATTATGCCCCATTATGTACAGGCATATGGCCTTGTAGTATTGCGAGTGGTTGGGGCTTCCCTGCTCTTTTGGCTCATTTCACCTTTTGGCCCCAAAGAGAAAATAGAACGGAAGGATTATCTACGAATGTTGGTTTGTGCCTTATTGGGGATGGGATTCAATATGCTTTCTTTTTTCAAGGGTCTTGAACTCTCAACACCCGTCAACAGTGCTGTCATTATTACCACTACCCCCATCATCGTCCTCGTGTTATCAGCCATTTTCATCAAGGAAAAAATAACGTCCAGAAAGGCCATTGGAATCACAATTGGTCTGTTAGGGGCATTGGCACTTATCATTTTTGGTGATGAGGTCCGAAAGGATGCCCCCAATATTCCCATGGGGAATTTTTTGTTTTTACTGAATTGTCTTTTTTATGGTTCGTACCTCATTCTGGTAAAGGTCCTCACCGCCAAGTACCACCCGTTTACCTTCATGAAATGGTTATTTCTCTTGGGAATCTTAATCTGCCTCCCCTTTGGCTTGGGAGACCTACAAGTCGTTCAATGGGATTCCATCCCGTTGCACATTTGGGGCTCCATCGCCTTTGTCATCATCGGCACTACTTTTTGTACGTATCTCTTTAATGTATTTGCCCTTACCCAACTCAAAGCCTCAACCCTCAGTGCCTTTATATATGTGCAGCCCGTTATGGGAATCTTGTTTGCCGTTGCAACGGGACAGGACACCCTCACCTTTATAAAAATAACCGGGGCGTCCTTGGTACTGTTGGGAGTATTTTTGACCACACAACGTCCTAAAAAAACCAAGTCCCAACCTCCATTATAGAGCTATGGTCTTCCCTGTACGTACTGACTCATCCGCTGCCAATACAATACGCAGACTATTGACCGCATCCCTTAAATGGTATTCCAGACTGACATCCCTGGTGATGGCCTCATAAAAATATTCCTGCTCCAGTTTGCAAAGCGCATCGTGATCGGGTTCGTTGGAGGTGTTGATCACGTAGTCCGGACGGACAAAATGACCGTCGGTACCCAATCGTGCATGGTGAACCACCAATCCACCTGTTCTTGAATGATCATCCACGTTGTCCGAAGTGCCCTTGTTTCCATCCACAATGGAGACACTCCCCTTTGGGCCGATCACATCCTTAATGAAAAAAGCGGTTTCACTCATCATGGGGCCCCATCCCGCTTCGTACCATCCTACCGAACCATCATCAAACCGCACTTGCAGTTGCCCATAGTTGTACATCGCTTGGTCTATTTCATTTGAAAGTCTTGCGCCAATGGCACTTACACTTATGGGATCAGCTCCTGTCATAAGGCACATTACATCCACATAGTGCACCCCACAATCCACAATAGGTGACATGGATTTCATCAATTGTCTATGGGTATGCCAATTATCCCCTGAGCTCTGTTGGTTCAGGTTCATTCGCATTACCAAAGGCTTGCCCAGTCCTTGTGCAAGCTCAATGAATCTGGCCCAGGCTGGATGTACCCTCAGGATGTAGCCCACGACCATTTTCCTATCCTTGGCCAATGCCATATCCACCAATTCTTGGGCCTCTGATACCGTGGTCGCCAATGGCTTTTCAACAAATACATGGCAATTGGCCTCCAAACTTGCCCTAATATACCGCGCATGGGTATCAGGATAGGTATTAATGCTGACAGCGTCAGGACGGGTCAGTTTCAATGCATCCGCGAAATTTGAAAAAGTCGGTAGTCCTCCCAACTCCTCTGACAACCGTTCCCTACTGTGGGACCCCCGGCTTACCAAGCCCACAATTTCAAATCCAGGTAATTGGTGATACGCCCTGGCATGGGAAGTCCCCATATGCCCACAACCTACGACCAAAATTTTTATACTTTGCATAGTACTCTTTATGTTTTTCCCAAACAAAGGAAATTACCACATCCTCTCTTGGTGTCCAAATGTATGCCATGCCTCTTTACAAAGCCCCCACATTTTAAAAATACGCCTTTATTATTTAGAGCCTCCTTGATAACCAATACACTTTATTCTCCTTAACTTTATACATCAAAAGAGAACCATGAAAAACCAACTTTATCCTTTGTTGGGCATTATCCTAGTTTTTCTGGGATGTTCCAAAAAAGTGGTGCAAGAAGAAAATCCGTTGCTTGGGGATATTGAAGAAGTAAGGCAACTCATGGCTCCCGACAAAAGGGTGGCCCACTTTCAGGTCGAGGCCAAAAAGAAAGGGGAACACTATGTATTGACGGGTGAAAGCAATTTGCCGGAAGCTGTGGAGGTATTAAAATCCAATCTTGCGGAGAAAGGGTTCTCGGTCATTGACAGTATTACGGTATTGCCCGAGGCGCCACTCAATGGACTCGTACAGGGGCTTGTCAATATCTCCGTGGCCAATCTACGATCTCATCCCAAGCACTCTGCTGAACTGGCCACGCAAGCTACTTTGGGCACTCCTTTGCGTATTTTAAAGCATCAAGGGGACTGGTACTGGGTACAAACACCGGATGGTTATCTGGCCTGGGTGGACCACGGAGGTATCATTCCTGTTCTGGGCCAAGAAATGGACGCTTGGCTGCAAGCACCAAAAATTATCTTTACCACGACCTATGGACATGCGTTTGCCAATGAAACCGGTGGTGGATCCATCGTCTCAGATCTTGTGGCCGGGGCCATCTTACGTCTGGTCAATGAAACTGATGCCCACTATCAAGTGGGCTTCCCTGATGGGCGAATGGCCTTTGTCAAAAAAGAAGAAGGGCAGCCATTCAACCAATGGTTGGACTCCCTGCCGTATTCCCGGGAACATCTGGTGAACACCGCAAAGACCCTTGTGGGTGCTCCCTATCTTTGGGGGGGAACCTCCACCAAAGGGGTTGATTGCAGTGGTTTCACCAAGACCATTTATTTCATGAATGGCATGATAATTCCCCGTGATGCCTCACAACAAGTACACACTGGTATTTCCATTGACAGTATCCGAAACTTTGAAAATCTGCAACAAGGAGATCTTCTTTTTTTCGGTAGAAAAGCCACCGACTCCACCAACGAAAAAGTAGTGCACGTGGGCATGTGGATAGGCAATGATGAATTCATCCATTCTTCGGGAAGGGTTAAAATTGGCAGTGTAAATCCCGATGCCGAAAACTATGACCCATATAATTTGGATAGGTATCTACGCACAAAACGACTCTTGGGACAACCCAATACGGGATATATAAACCTACAGGAAGAATCTGTTTTTAAGGATTGAAAAAGCTAGAAATCCCCACTC
>JBFOLQ010000087.1:0-4484 GCA_040830145.1 Flavobacteriaceae bacterium
AACAGCGATGTTTATGCCTTATGGAATGCACTGCAGGCCTATGGGCTTCGGAATAGCCTCGAAATACGCGATACCATGGGGCGGTTCAAAAATGAATGGTTTGACAAGGTAGACTATATCACGGCAGAGGAGATTTTTGACAACGACCCCATGGATAACCCATTTTTCTTGGACGTACGGCCCAAACGGGAATTTGAAAAAGAATCGATAGCCAATGCCAAATCCATTCCCATTGAGCAATTGAAGGACAGTTTGTCCCAACTGCCCAAGGATAGACAAATTGTAGTGTATTGTAGGGGACCGCTTTGTGTTTTTGCCGATGAAGCTGTGCAGTACCTTCGGGAGAGGGGGTATGATGCGATTCGACTTCAAGAAGAAGTGAAGGAGTGGAAACAAAAGGGGTACCCAATAAATTAGGATGAAACCTCCATTACCGGACAAAATGTTTTTTAAGGGAATCCGTCACAAAGGACAACGAGTATAGAGAGGCAAGAGTTAAGAGGGTAGAAACGAGAGGATGGAAGATAGACATGTTTTGCGTTGTCCAATATCTTACGCTTTTTTGATATCTGCCTAAGTCTTATAAAGTGTTTTTAATCCAATATTTAACGCAAACTTATTCATGTAAAAATGTATTTCGATAAGAGGAAGACCATTGAAGTGGCCGAACTGAGGACACTACTGGAAAACAAGGAAGCTGTACACATCCTTGACATTAGACCTAGGTCTGAACGTGATGAGTGGCATATTCCGGAAAGTGAATTTGTAGACGTATACGAACGGTTGAAAGTGGGGGAAAAGAATCTATTTTCAGGGGTTCACTTTTCCAGCAATATTCCAGTTGTCACCTTGTGTGGTGCAGGGAAAACCAGTATGATGGCCATGGAACAGCTTCGGGAGAATGGCATTGAGGCCTATTCATTGGAGGGTGGGATGCAGGCATGGACAAGTGCATGGAACACAGCCTACACCATGGATACTTCGGAAACCCATATTCTTCAGGTCCGTAGAACAGGCAAGGGGTGTTTGTCCTATGTGTTGGGGAACAATGGAGAGGCAGTGGTCATTGATGCCTCATTGGATGCCAAGATTTACCATGATATCGTCAAAAACTACAACTGGAACATTAAATATGTGGTCGATACCCATATACATGCGGACCATTATTCAAGAAGTAGGGAACTGGCCCTCATATCAAATGCGCAGCTCTACCTACCAAACCAAAAAATAGTGGACTATCCATATAATCCGATGTATGATAACGATCTCCTCTATTTTGGCAATGCGGTGTTAAGGGCCATCCATACACCTGGACACACCCATGAAAGTTATTCCTTTTTGGTCAACGAAGAATCACTCTTTTCAGGGGACACCTTATTTACGACAGGGGTGGGGAGACCTGATTTAAAAACGTCAAAAGAGGGGGCCAAACAAAAAGCACGGCTATTATATCACTCATTACAAAGGTTGATGTCACTTGGGGATTCAATAGTCGTATACCCAGGCCATACAGGTCATCCAGTGGCTTTTGATGGAAAGTTGATTGGGAGTACCCTTTATGATATCAAGGGAACTGTGGATATGTTGCAGCTCAATGAGGAGGACTTTGTTGGTAGTCTACTGGGAAAAGTTCCGCACACCCCACCCAATTATGAAGAAATTGTAAAGTTGAATTTGAAAGGGAATTCCAAAGGGGTGGATTTGGTGGCACTGGAAGCAGGAGTCAATAGATGTGCCATTTCGTGAATGGGAAGGATACTATGAACATAAGGGCAACTGACCTTAGGCCCAATGGAATCTTGGGATAGATATTGAATTATATGGATAAGAAAGTGCAATTGGGACTAAAGGAGAATTGGCAACAATTTTCCCTATTGCTCATTGTCAATGCATTTGTGGGAGGTATGGTAGGGTTGGAACGTACCATACTTCCAGAATTGGCTGAGCAAGAGTTTGGGATTACGACCACCTCGGTGGTGTTGACCTTTATCATCGTTTTTGGGGTGGCAAAGGCGGTCACAAATTATTTTACGGGAGCGTTGGCCAATAAGGTGGGAAGAAAAAACCTTTTGATCATTGGATGGATCCTTGCCATTCCCATCCCCTTTATATTGATATATGCGCAAAACTGGAATTGGGTCATTTTTGCCAATGTATTGCTGGGAATCAATCAAGGACTGACCTGGTCCAGCACTGTAGTGATGAAAATTGACTTGGTGGGGGAGCGACATCGGGGATTGGCCATGGGACTCAATGAATCTTTTGGATATTTTACAATTGCCCTAGTAGCCTTTACCACTGGATGGTTGGCCTCAGAATATGGTGTGCGCCCTTATCCCTTTTATCAGGGAATCGTTTTTGTGCTCTTTGGGCTGTTCATGAGTATTTTTTTGATTAGGGATACCGTACATCACGTAGCTTCTGAAACAAGGACCAGTGATGTTAAGGTATTGAAGAATGTTTTTTGGGATACTTCCTGGAGGGATGCTAACCTGGGTTCCATATCACAGGCCGGCTTTGTCAATAACCTAAATGATGGGATGATCTGGGGTATTTTGCCCATTATTCTGGCCAATAGGGGATTTAATTTGAGGGACATTGCCATTATTGTGGCAGTGTATCCCGCAGTTTGGGGCATAGGACAGCTGATAACCGGCAAACTATCTGATAGTTTGAACAAGAAGCATATGCTATTTCTGGGCATGCTGTTACAGGGAGTGGCACTGGGAGGCATGTTTTGGGCCCATACCTATATACAGTTTGTAGTACTTGCCTTTGTCCTAGGGGCCGGTACGGCCATTGTATACCCCACGTTTTTGGCGGCCATTGCCGGATTCACCAATCCTATCCAAAGGGCGCAAAGCATTGGGGTGTTTAGGCTTTGGAGGGACTTGGGGTACGCCTTTGGCGCCATATTGACCATCTTGATCGCCCAATTCTTCCATGTGGATACCACGGTCATGGCCATTGGTGTTTTGACCATAGTGTCTGCAGGAATCATAAAAAAGAGAATGACCTGATATGGACACACCGTTTATTTATTTGGACTACAATGCTTCCACACCCATAGATTCCAGGGTCACTGGGGCGATGATCCCTTATTTGACAAATCACTATGGCAATCCCTCCAGCATCCATTTACAAGGAAAAAGGGCCAAAGAGGCCATTGAAACGGCACGCCGTCAGTTGGCAGACTTGTTGGGGGCCTCCCCTGGAGAGATCATATTCACAAGTGGGGGAACGGAATCAAATAATTTGGCCATCATGGGCACCGCCATGGCCCAGAAGGACAAGGGAAATCATATCATTACCTCGGATATAGAGCACCCCGCAGTTTTAGAGGTCTGTAAATACCTTGAAAAACAAGGATTTGATATTACATATCTCAAGGCAAACCAAAAGGGCATCGTGGATCCCAAGGATTTGGAAAGGGCCATTACCCCACGTACCATCCTGATAACCATTATGCATGCCAATAATGAGATAGGAAGTGTACAGCCAATCCCGGAAATAGGGGAGATTGCGGAAAGATATGCGATTTGCCTTCATACAGATGCGGCCCAGTCCATTGGAAAGATACGCACCCAAGTGAACGATCTTAAAGTGGATTTACTATCTGTGGCCGGGCATAAATTTTATGCACCCAAGGGGGTAGGGGCCCTCTATGTCAAAAAGGGGACCCCCATTGTAAGGACCACATTTGGGGCGGGCCATGAATTTAATTTGAGACCTGGTACCGAAAACACATTGCTCATCGTTGGTTTGGGAAAGGCTGCGGAGATTGCCCATTTGGAACTTGAAAGGGATAACGCTCACTTAAGGGAAATGAGGGACTATTTACTACAACGGATCAAGGCCCTAAAAATGGACGGATTGGTCAATGGTGATTTGTCCCTATGTTTGCCCAATACCCTCAATATAAGCTTTAAGGATATCGATGCCAATGCCGTTATCCATGCATTAAGGGATACGGTGGCCTTATCGGCAGGCTCGGCCTGTCATTCAGGGAAGGTTACCTTATCCAATGTGGTTAAGGCCACGTTAAAGGATTATGGGTATGCCAAGGGAACTTTCCGTTTTTCAGTAGGTAGAAATACCACAAAAAAGGATATTGATAGTGCCCTTGCCCATTTATTCAAGTCGTTTGGTAACGGGGATGTTTTATATATAATTTGAAATATTGGAGAAGACAATCCCTTGCCTTTTATTGGAACCAGTACATATGTTTGGTCAATACTAAATACCCTGTGATCATGACCCGTGAACGGGGTGGCAGTGGTAAAACTCCAAAGGTATGGCACCCCACCGGAAGAAAGAGTTTTTGGGAACTCGGTTTTCCCATGGGAGAAAATAAAATATGTAATTGGGATAATCTAAACCCGTAAGGTTCCTTTATTTATACCCAATCCTGTAACTTCGCATTCCGAACCGATTGAATCAAAACGATGAGTGGGAAGTTTTCACTTGATGGCCAAGTTGCCGTT
>JBFOLQ010000088.1:0-3153 GCA_040830145.1 Flavobacteriaceae bacterium
CCATATGGGGTTGTTGCACATTACTGTTTCCTCCCCAAAAGTTCCAGCCCATCATACAGATGAGGGCTATGGAGGCCGCAATGGCCAATGGCCGCCACCATCTTGTCATTCCCCGATGTGCCATTTTGGAACCTTTGGCTTGTTCCAACTTTTCCAAAAACCGTAGTCGGTGGCCTTCTTGGGGGGTTTCAGTATCAAACCCTCCCTGTAGCTCGTCAAACAGTTTGTCAATTTCATCCTTCTTCATAATCAGGCTTGTATCATTTTTTTTCGTAAACTTTCCTTTGCCCGCGAAATGGTGGTGCGGCAATTGGCATAACTAATGCCCATTATCTGCGAAATCTCTTCATAATCATATCCTTCAATTAAATGTAAGGTCAAAGAAATTCTGTAGTTGTCCTTTAACTGTCCCATGGTCTGCATCACCTTTTGAGCCTTTTGGTCCGCAGGTACATGTTCCAGGGCCACTGCATCATTGTCTTCGACCTTGTACATTATGTCATCGAGGGGGACCAAGTGTTCTTTTTGCTTCTTTCTGTAGCAATAGATACTTTGGTTGATCACAATGCGCTTCAGCCATGCGCCAAAGGCGACATTTCCCTTGAACGTGTGCAGTTTTGTAAAGGCCTTTAAAAACGATTCCTGCATTACGTCCTCAGCTTCAGCTGAATCTTTGACAATTCTATACGCTGTGTTGTACATAGCTTTGTAATAACGGTCATAGACTGCCATTTGTGCACTTTGCTTTCCTTCAAGACACCATCCTAACAATGTGTCAATATGTGTTCCCCCGTGGCTCAAAAGGTTGTTGGTTTATATAAAAGATGGCTATATTTTGGTACTGTTACACTTTTGCAAAATTTTAGGGCCTGTTTCGAATTTTATGATTGGAATTTTGTGCGGAATGCTTTTGATGCTGAATGGAGAACAATAAAGATAATAAGAAGGGCTACTTGATGAAATTTTAATGGGATTATGTGCAAAAACAACCATGGAAAATCAATTGGTAAAACCGTAAACAGGCTCTAAGTACAACATGTCAGGATTGGGACGAATGGCATGGGAATTGTCCTTATGGAGTGTCCTATGTGGCCATGGTGCCCATAAAGCTTGTAATAATAAGGACTTTTTTAAATAGAAGAATGGAATGGGGCCAAGTATCCAGGATATGGATATGACATAATGGCCGAAATATAATATATGGAAGATTCAAAGTTTACCAGTTTTGACAATATGTCCCTACAGGGAATTGACCAGGATTCTGAATTGATACCCCTATTGACACCTGAGGATGAGGAAAGGATGAACAATGAGGGATTGCCCGAGACCTTACCCATTTTACCCTTGCGCAATACAGTATTGTTCCCTGGAGTGGTGATTCCCATTACGGCAGGGAGGGATCAATCAATTCGATTGATACGGGATGCCAACAATGGTTCCAAGGTCATATGGGTGGTTGCCCAAAAGGATAAGGAAACGGAAAACCCGGACATCAAGGATATACACACCCTAGGTACGGTAGCGCAAATTTTACGGGTACTGCAAATGCCCGATGGCAATACCACTGTGATCATTCAGGGGAAGAAGCGTTTTGAGATTGCCGAGGTATTGACCAAGAAACCCTATATCACGGCCACGGTACGCGAATCAAAGGAAGAACGATTTGAGGATGATGAGGAATTTTTGGCCATCATTGAATCCATTAAGGAATTGGCCCTTCAAATTATTCGTGACAATCCCAATATTCCCAGTGAGGCGTCTTTTGCCATCAAGAATATTCAAAGCAATTCATTCCTGATCAATTTTGTATCCTCAAACATGAACATTGAGGTTCAGGACAAGCAAGAGCTTTTGGAAATAGGCAATCTCAAGGAACGTGCCCTAGCTACGCTCAAGCATATGAACCTTGAACTGCAAAAGCTGGAGTTACGGAATGATATCCAGTCCAAGGTACGCAGTGATATGGACCAGCAACAGCGGGAGTACTTTTTGCACCAACAGATGCGGACCATTCAGGAAGAATTGGGTGGCTTGTCCTATGATGGTGAGATTGACGAAATGCGGGAAAGGGCACAAGGAAAAAAATGGGGCAAAAAGGTCAGGGAGCATTTTGAAAGGGAGTTGGCCAAATGCAGCGTATGAACCCCCAAGTGGCCGAATATTCCATTCAGCGGAATTACTTGGATTTGATATTGGATCTTCCCTGGAATGAATATTCAAAGGATAAATTTGACCTAAAGCGGGCAGAAAAAATACTCGATCGTGATCATTATGGCCTTGAGGACGTGAAGAAGCGCATCGTTGAATACTTAGCGGTGCTCAAGCTCCGAAACGATATGAAATCGCCCATATTATGCCTATATGGTCCCCCGGGGGTGGGTAAGACCTCCTTGGGAAAATCGGTGGCCGAGGCATTGGGCAGGGAATATGTGCGTATGTCGTTGGGCGGTCTGCGCGACGAGGCTGAGATACGGGGCCACAGAAAAACCTATATAGGGGCCATGCCTGGGCGGATAGTCCAAAATATTAAAAAGGCGGGGACCTCCAATCCAGTATTTATCCTGGATGAAATAGACAAGTTGGGCAATAGCCATCAAGGGGATCCCTCTTCTGCCATGCTAGAGGTATTGGACCCGGAGCAGAACAGTGAATTCTATGATAATTTCCTTGAAATGGGGTACGACCTTTCCAAGGTCATGTTCATAGCCACGGCCAATAATATCAGTGAAATCCAACCTGCCTTGCGCGACCGGATGGAGATTATCAACGTATCGGGCTATACCATTGAGGAAAAAGTGGAGATTGCCAAGCGACATTTGTTGCCCAAGCAATTGGAGGAGCACGGACTCACAACCAAGGATTTGAAAATAGGAAAGCCCCAGTTGGAAAAGATTGTGGAGGGCTATACCCGTGAATCCGGCGTACGGGGATTGGAAAAGCAGATTGCCAAGATGGTGCGGTACGCCGCCAAGAATATCGCCACGGAGCAAGAATATACTGTGAAGGTAAGCCTTGATGATATTGAGGAAATCTTGGGACCGCCCCGGTTGGAGCGGGACAAATATGAAAACAATGATATTGCTGGTGTGGTCACGGGTCTCGCCTGGACCCGAGTAGGGGGTGATATCCTTTTCATAGAGTCCATACTTTCGA
>JBFOLQ010000089.1:0-4654 GCA_040830145.1 Flavobacteriaceae bacterium
TATGTCCATTGTGGGACAATGAGATATACCGCGCGCCCATATCGTAATATTCTTTGAATGCTGATAAATCCTCCCCAATGGGATAGGCATTCTCCACGCCGATCATGGCCACCTTTTTTCCTTCTCCGGAAATTTTGCGTACCTCTTCAGAGGTAGTGGCCAGCCCAATTTGGTCCGGGGCAAACTCATTGCACAGGCGATGGATAGCCGTGAATTTGGCCATGGCGTTTTCCTTGGCCTTGGCATACCCCTCTGCTGAAAGGGTATCCTGCCCCGTATAGACAATCAGCCAGGCAACATCCAATCCCCCTTCATTCATTTTGGGTAGGTCCACTTGGGTCTCCAGCCGTTGCCCATAATTGATACTATCCGTGAAGTTGGCCACATTGATGTCACAGTGGGTATCAATGGTGATGACACGTTCATGTATTTTCTGTGCGCGTTCCTCTAAGGTCATTTTTGGGTCGTTTTCTTTTTTTTCCCCGCATGAGAGCAAGGCCATAATCGATAGTATAGGAACAAATTTCTTCATAACGTAGGAATTTATACCAACAAATAACGCCTTTTGACAACAGATTTAAAAGCGTAGATAACATTTAATTGTAAAGAAGGTAGGTATTCAAGATTTTTAAGTAATCCATTTTAGGAAAAATAATACAATCAACGATGGATTTCCATTATTGGGAAAACCAGCTAAACCAAACAACTTTGAAAACTAAAAATTTACTTTCAAGAATATCCGCCTTGGAATAGAGCCTTTTCGACTATTCGTATGCGGAGCTCAGCACGGACCAAGCCAAAGAGATTAAATCATCCTTTGGGTCTTTTAAATGTCTTTTGGGAGACCTTCTTTTCAACGACCGCACAGTGACCCAACCGTTGCGCATTTTAGCCTTTGAGGAAAACCGGTTGAACCAAATGTTGGTAAAACGACAATTGACCCATCCCAAGTTTCAGGCGATGGTCACGGGGAGCTATGAGGAAGGACTCGCCCATTTCAGGGCCCATGGGAGTGACTTGCTATTGGTGGATATTACCATGCCCATGGCCAATGGAGTGGGAATGCTACAGGATTTTAGGGAAAGAGGGCACGGGGCCCATAGAATTCCCGCCATCGCCATTTCGGCAAGTGATACCTTGGCGGAGGCCTATAGGTCCTATGGGTTTGTTGACTTTATACAACGACCATACGATAAGAGTGAGCTCTTTGCCAAGATTTACCATTGGGGAAGAAATAGTGGGGCGAACGGTTCCTTCCACCATTTGGGTCCATTGATTCGCGAAAGCAATGCGGATGTTGCATTTCTGGAGGAGTTTGTACAACTTTTTAAGATCAATGTGGTACAGTATCTGGGCCATGCCAAGGTCTGCCTCCAAAAAGCGGATTACAAAGGGTTCAGGATGGCCACGCACAGGGTAAAAGGTAGCCTTTTGGCCATTGGAGCCGATCTATTGGTGCATAGGGCCCATGTTCTGTTGGACGCTTCCCTGCAACAAAAAGGGGCTGTACAGATTCATGGACTTTTGGAGGACTTTTCCTTGGAGTACAAGAAATTGGAACGGGATTTAGGGATTGAATTGGGGACGTTTAAAGCAATGATGGAGCATTATGATGGCAAGGAAAAGAATTTTATTGGCTGAGGACGACGAATTGTTCAAGGTCATGTTGAACCTCAAGATCGATCGCGAAGGATACGAGCTCATTCTCTGTAAGGACGGGAAAGAGGCCAAGCAGTTATTGGACTCGGAGATTCCCGATTTATTGGTCCTGGATATCATGATGCCTTATTATTCGGGCATTGAATTGATTGAATATACCCGTTGCACCTTGGATTCGCAGGTACCCATTATCGTTATATCGGCGGCTTCAGATGATGAAAATGTAATGCAGGCCTTTGAATTGGGGGCCAATGATTTTTTAAAGAAACCTTTTAGTCCCGCCGAGCTCCTGGCCCGTATTGCCAAGGAAATCAATTAAATCTTGCCTTTTGAACTGACAACATATTGCCCAATCCCCCTCCTCAATCTTCCCAAACTACATGAGGATCTTTTGGTGGACCTCACGGTGCTCTTTTTGTCATTGGGCATTGTGTATTTCGCGATTATTTTCCTCTTGAAAGGGACGATAGGCAGTAGCAGGAAACGTACGGCCCGTTTGAAAAGGGAATTTTCTCCCATGCTCAGTGAGTTTCTGTTTTATGAAGAAAGTTTGGAAAGGGCCGATAAAAAGAATTTTGTGGAGCTCAAGATCAAAATGCGGGAACTATTGGGGGATACCTTCAATAGGAAGTTACTGGCCCAGATGCTTTTGGACCTATCCAAGGATATTTCTGGGGATGCCCGAAAGGTGGTCTATAAGCTCTATCAAGATTTTGAGTTGCAGAACGATGCCTATGAACGGTTGAAGAGCTGGCGATGGGAACGGGTGTCAAAGGCCATTTTGGAACTGACTGACATGCGCGTCACGGACGCCTATGGTCTCATTTCAAAATTTTTGAACGACCGCAGGAATACGGTCAGAAAACAAGCTGAATTGGCCACGGTTACCCTAAAGTCGGAAGGGATTACCTATTTCATGGATACTACCCGGTATAAAATATCTGAATGGCAACAAATCCAAATCTTGAACGTACTACGGCATATGGACTCCAGGACCATGCCCGATTTTTCCAATTGGTTCGTATCCAAGAATAGGGATGTGGTTTTGCTGGCCCTGCGTTTGGTACGACATTTTAATCAAAACAATGCAAGGAAGTCCTTGGTATACCTTCTTGGGCATAAGAACGACATGGTAAAGGAAGCGGCCATCGATTGTATCCGGAAATTTCATATTTCTGAGGCCATGCCCGTACTCAAAAAGGTATTTTGGAAAAATAGGACCGATGTTAAAATGTACATTTTGGGAGCCATTGGCCAACTGGGGATGCCCAAGGACATTCCCTTTTTGAAAGAGGTGGAAAGAAAGGAATCCAACTTCTATATAAAAAGCAAGGCACTTGCCACCATCAATGTTATTTTACCTGAGAGCATTATGCCCACTGAAGGAATCGTTGCCAACAAGGAAATGGCCGCTCTCCTGGAACAACAAGCCCCCCAAGACTTGGTGGATGCTCCGGAGATTCCCTTGGAACCTGAAGAAACCCAAGGTACGACGGAGGATTCACAAAACAAGGTAGTAAGCAGCACGGAGCTTGTTAGGGATACCAAAAAGGAGGAACTGAACCTAGAGTTTCTCCCCTTGGTGGTATCCAATAAGGAGGGAGCTGTTGAAACGGATAAAAGTGGGCAACCACCTGAGCCCTTGGAGCGTTACAGGTTCCGTCCCCAGCTACCTTTGGTCGATGCTAGAATGCTATCAGTGGATTTTGAACATGTGGAAGGTTGGACATCCCGGGAGCCCATGCCGCTTGACGAGGCATTGAAGATAGATTTTTTGCCCGAGGTGACTGATATAACCAAAGATGATAAAAACAAGATCGATGGGGCGAACAATGGTCAGAACGGTCAAACGGACACCCCAAGGGCAACGTTGGCTGAAATAATCGTGGATTATGAGGAGGTTCCTTTTGTACTTGGGAAACGCGAAGAAAAAATAAGGGTGGAACAGGAAGGGATGGAGAACCTTCCGGAAGATGGGGAGGCGCAGATCACAGAGGAAGAATTGACCGAACTATTGGGAATGCTGCCAAAATCCATGGTATATGACCATGCCATTTTTGATAAGATGTCCCTTCTCAATGATATAGAGATTTTTGGTGATGAGCGGGAAATCCCCCTCTTGAGGGAATATCTTGAAACTGAGGCGGACGCAACGGTGCGGGAGCGAATCAAACAGGTACTCCAAAGGCTTTCCCTACAGGCGCATTCAAAACTAAGGGAGGGTCCAACGCCCAAAATGGTGGAAACTGCCAAGGTAACACAGATTGAACTGATGTTCAACGATTGTGATCTAGCGGAACGCCTTATCCTTTTGGATGTGATCAAGGATGTGGTGGACCTGGAGGATATTCCCTTTTTGGAACGTTTGGCGGCCCATCATGAACCCAAATTGGCAAAGGAGGGCAAAAAACTCCTCGATAGGGCCAGGCATAGGGCAGGAGTGGCCCAGGAACGGGAAAACCTCATGGTCCGTGGACAAAGTGCCGTAGACCATTTTGTACAGCATATGGCCAAAGAGGAAATGCGATATGGCCTACGGGAACACCCCGAACCACCTAAGGTAAAAAGTGATACGAATCCAAAGGAAGGAAAGGGGAAGACCTCACCTGTGGATACCTTCTTCAAGCGTTTGCGCCAATTGCCCAAGAACATTTTAAAGACCATCAATGGATAACGCCATCTTCAATAGTATCCTTGATTATATCAGTGGTGTCTTTTTGATCTTCACGGTGGTACTGTTCACCTTATTCACGGCCATGGCATTTTTGTCCACCAAAAAATCCATGAGGTATCGCCACAAAAACAGCTTTGGGAGTGTCAATAGTATATTGGGCTCGCCCTTGGCCCCGGGGATTACCATTATTGCCCCTGCCTATAACGAGGGACTCACCATTGTGGAGAATGTGCGTTCCCTGTTATCGCTCAGATATGTCAGATATGAGGTGATGGTAGTGAATGATGGGAGTAAGGACGATACCTTACAGAAACTCATAGA
>JBFOLQ010000090.1:0-4513 GCA_040830145.1 Flavobacteriaceae bacterium
GAAGCAGATGTCACAAGAGATGAATAATACCATGTCAATGATGGGGGGCGGTAGCAGTATAGCTGAAGATGCTGAAATGCTCCGTCAAATTCTGGATAATCTTGTGACGTTTTCATTTAAACAGGAACGATTATATGATGGCCTTTCCGAGGGTAATTTTGAGTTGGATAATTTTAGTGCCACAATAAAGGAACAAAATGAATTAAGAAGATTATTTGAACATGTGGACGATAGCCTTTTTGCGTTGTCATTACGAAATCCTGATGTGTCCGAGTTTGTAAATGAACAAATAACAGAGGTCTTCTACAATATTGATGGCGCACTGGATGATATTGCCCAGAATAGAAGCTATCAGGGCGCATCACATCAAAAGTATGTAGTCACGGCCTCCAATAGTTTGGCGGATTATTTGGCCGGCATGATGGACAACATGATGATGAGTATGTTGAGTGGACAGGTCCTAGGCCAAGGTGATTGCTAGTGAATGCTATTGCCGGATATTATCAAATCGCAGGAGGAATTGCAGAAAGGCCTTGAAGGGATGTCAGGTGGGGAAGGTCAGAAATCTGGCGAACAAGAAGGCCAGGGAAAAGAAGGCGGCAGTGATAAGAGCAAAGAGAATGGGGGCGAAGGTGATGGTGAAACAGATGGTGGGCAACAGAATGGAAGCACGCCAAAGGAAGGCGGACGTGATGGAAATGGAGGAAAGGATGGAAATGGGAATACAGGGCCTACTGAGGCAGAACTGGCTGAGATGTACGAGATTTTTAAGAGACAACAACAAATTCGTCACGAACTGGAGAGGCAACTTGATGATATGATAAACAGTGAAGACCGTAAACTGGGACAGAAACTTATAAGACAAATGGAGGAGTTTGAGAATGACCTACTGCGAAATGGTATTACCCAGCGAACCCGTAATAAGATGAACGCCATTAAGCATCAAATGTTAAAGCTTAGAAACGCAGCCTTACGCCAGGGACGCGAATCAAAGAGAGAAAGTAATAGCAATGACATTGAGTATGTAAATCCTATTATAACGGCACCGGAATTTTTGAAGGGAAGAACCTGGGAGTTTGAGATTTTAAATAGGGAAGCATTACCTTTGCGCCCCAATTTCAAAAATAGAGTGAGAACATATTTCAATCAGCATGATTGATTTTGACTTTAGAACCGAGGATACTTTTAGGTTCGATACGGGGACATATGGAAAATGGATTGAGAGTATTGCAGTCTCTGAGTCCTTTTTGGTGAATAAGATTTTATATGTGTTCGTTGATGACGAAGCACTTTTGGATATGAATCGAAAGTATTTGAAACATGACACATATACTGATATAATTACATTTGACTACACTTCGGGCAAAGCCCTGACCGGAGAGATTTTCATATCTATGGAGCGTGTTCGGGATAATGCTGTAGACTTTGATGTTGAATTTGAGGTGGAACTTAAACGTGTCGTGGCTCATGGGGTATTGCATATGATGGGCTATGGGGATAAGACCGAGATGGAGCGGGTAATGATGAGGGAAAAGGAAGTAGAAAAAATTAAAATGTTCCACGTGGAACAATAGAGTTGTATGTTTTCTAATGTATATGATGTAATAGTGGTAGGAGGCGGACATGCTGGAGCTGAAGCCGCCGCCGCCGCCGCCAATATGGGTTCGCGGACACTTTTGGTGACCATGAATCTTCAGACCATTGGGCAGATGTCCTGTAATCCTGCGATGGGCGGCATTGCGAAAGGCCAAATCGTCCGGGAGATTGATGCCCTTGGCGGATTCAGTGGTATCGTGACAGACCGATCTGCAATCCAATTCAAGATGCTCAATAAATCTAAGGGACCGGCCATGTGGAGCCCACGGGCGCAAAATGATAGAATGCGCTTTGCGGAGGAATGGCGAAATACTTTGGAGGGATTGCCGAATCTCGATTTTTATCAGGAGATGGCAAATGGCATTATCGTAAAGAACAATAAAGTTGTGGGAATCACCACATCTTTGGGGCTAAAGATTGCAGCAAAGAGCGTTATCTTGACCAACGGTACTTTTCTAAACGGATTAATTCATATTGGGGAAAAGAACTTCGGTGGGGGTAGAGCGGGAGACCGGGCGGCCACAGGAATTACGGAGCAGTTGGTTGCCTTGGGGTTTGATAGCGGAAGAATGAAAACGGGTACACCTCCAAGGGTGGATGGGCGCTCGTTGGACTATACCAAAATGATACCACAACCGGGTGACGACATACCCGCTAAGTTTTCATATTCTGACACCCCGGTTTTAACACAACAACGGGATTGCCATATGGCACACACCAATGGGGTAGTGCATGATGTATTGAAGGAGGGTTTTGACAGAAGCCCTATGTTCAATGGCCGTATTAAGAGTATTGGACCCAGGTATTGCCCGTCCATAGAGGATAAAATAAATCGCTTTGCTGATAAGGATAGGCACCAGATTTTTGTGGAACCGGAGGGTTGGAATACCGTCGAGGTGTATGTCAATGGGTTTTCCACGAGCTTGCCGGAGGATGTTCAGTACAATGCACTAAGGCGGGTAAATGGGTTTTCCAATGTTAAGTTCTTCCGTCCTGGCTATGCCATAGAATACGATTATTTCCCTCCCACACAATTGAAACACACACTGGAAACAAAGTTGGTGGACGGACTGTATTTCGCCGGACAGATAAACGGAACTACGGGCTATGAGGAAGCGGCTTCCCAAGGCTTGATGGCGGGAATCAATGCGCATTTACGCTTGCAGGACAAAGAGCCTTTTATCTTACAACGCGACGAGGCCTACATTGGGGTGCTCATTGATGACTTAATAACCAAAGGAACGGAAGAGCCCTATAGAATGTTCACCTCACGGGCAGAATATCGGACCTTGTTGCGCCAGGACAACGCTGATCTTCGTCTTACGGAGCGTAGTTTTAAATTGGGCTTGGCATCCGTTGAGCGTATGAGAAGAGTGGCTGATAAGAAACGGAATTCTGAAAGCATGGTTTCCTTTTTTAAAAAGACGAGTGTTAGCCCGGAAGAGATGAACCCCATCTTGGAGGAAGTGGGCTCGGCCACGATAGCACAGGGCAATAAAATGTTCAAATTGTTTTCCAGACCCAGGGTTACCATGGAGCATATGTTAAGATTGTCATCCGTGTCAGACTATGTGTCTAAAAATCATGTGAACGATGATGTGTTGGAGCAGACAGAGGTACAGATCAAGTATGCCGGGTATATTGAAAAAGAGAGGGCCAATGCCGATAAACTCAATCGTTTGGAAAATGTAACCATTCCTGAGAGCTTTGACTATGATGACGTAAAGTCACTTTCTTATGAGGCACGGGAAAAATTAAGAGCAATTCGTCCTACCACTATTTCCCAGGCATCAAGAATTAGCGGGGTATCTCCTTCAGATATTAGCGTTTTGTTGGTGTTTTTGGGAAGATGACTTTCATATGTTCCACGTGGAACACATTCGATGTAACCATAAAGAATTGCTTGTTGCCAGTCTTGGGCATAGCTTCCCTTGAAGCACCTTCCCCGTGTAAAAAGGAACTTACATAACGGAATTCCGGAGATGCAATGTGTGGGACCATTTACACTTTGAATTAAGCCTTGCTTACTTGAATGAACAGGGAACTATGGAACGAAGAATGAGAAATATGCCATTGTGTTGGCACCGTCCGGCGAAGATCATTTTTTGAGCGTGTTAAGAAAGTATCTTAGGGATAGGTGATGGCCTGATTTTTGATACGGTTTTGAAAAGCCGTTATGGATAAAAAAATAGTTCTCTTCTTGCTCATTTGTATGTTGGGAGCATGCATCCCCATCAAAGTGGCTCCGAGCATTTCCGATTATAGAATACAAATGGGGAAACGATTTAAGAAAGGGTTGCCACAAAGACAGGTCTTTCTTTTTGAGGACTCAAAAAGTGAAGGGGAGTTTTATGCGTATGTTAATACCAAATTTCAGTTAGGACATGACCGCGTATATGATGATGTGCCATTTGTGCTCAATGGCCGACAATACTTTATGGCCATTTATGAGACCTCCAAGACCAACAAGGCCTTGAATTTTCTACCTACTCTTTTGGACGCGGGATTCCAGGCGGCTTTGGGAAATGAGCCGGAGGAGGTCACCGAGCCATCAGAGCACACAAGCGAGCAATATTATATTGCCATAGAGGTATATAGTGATTTTGAAAAAGACTGCCTCGCTGGGGATGCCCTTTCAAGGCAATCTGTTTTAGAGTATCTTCGCAACCTTAAGGCCGAATACCTCGCCACGCACAACTACAATGAAATCCTATTTAAAGACAAGGGACTTTAGTGTTTCACAAGAGGAGTTCCAATTGGTATATGATGAAGTCAATGATTGGCTGGCGACCTATTCCGTTCCCGGGAACTTGGACAGCTATGATCAAAGTGGTGATTATATTTCCCATACCGACGGCAATCATTCGTTGATAGAAAGACTGGATCAGTTTGGCAAAAAACGAAACCTATTATGGAA
>JBFOLQ010000091.1:0-2673 GCA_040830145.1 Flavobacteriaceae bacterium
CATTGGTGGTGCCCTGGACCAAAATGTTCACACCGGGCAGTGGCGTGCCACTGGTGTCGCTCACCGTGCCCGAAATCGTTCTTGTCTGTGCCAGAAGAGGTGAAACCCCCATGGCCAGGACAAAAAATACTAGCAGTTTTTTCATCATAATGTTAGTTGTTAGATTGAGTTGTTATATGTTAAATTGCTGTGAAAGTAAACTAATTTTTCAAGTTCTAAAAGTAAAAATGATAAAATGTGCTCGAACACACCCTAAAAAAAATAAAACTATAACGTTTTCTCCTTGCGAATCCCTTAATTGGGTTTTTAGACGTGGTATCGGTAGTTTTCGGCCGAAATGATATCGATGGGCAAGAGTACTTTGGAAGGGAGTTCTTTTTTGAACAAAAGGTGCTCCGCAAGATGGTTTAGCCCCAAAACCACTTGTCTTTCGGGTTTTTGGTGGATTAAAAAGTCAATGACCCCCGTTTTAAGGAATGCTATATTTTTCTCCAGTAAATCGTAACCGACCAGCAAAAAATCTTTTTGCAACCGCTTTTTGGATTCGGCCATTAAATAGGTCTTGGAGTTGGTCACAAAGATGACATCCCAATTTGAGGATGTAACAAAATTGTCAATTTCAGTTGTATAATTTGGGTTGTCATAGGTGTCAATATCAATGGAGGTAATATCGGTGGTTATCCCTTTTTCTTCCAAATAGGTCTTTAAGCCGGTCTCCTTTACGCTCATATGGGGTTCCCTGTTGAAATGTACCACGCCGAGGTTTACGGGGGTATTTAGGGTGATGTCGACCAAATTTCCGGCCACCCGACCACTTTGCGCCAAATTTTGTCCAACGAAAAGCGTGTTTTCTTCAGTGGTGAGGTAGTTATTGAAAAGACCGACCAGGATATGTTGGTTTTCACAGTGGCAAATCAGCTCCAATGCAATTTTATTGAAGAGGGGCGCCATAAAGATGGCATCGGGTGGGTTGTCCATCACGGCCTTTCCACACGCTTGAAAAGAGGAGCTGTCGGTATAGGTATAGGTAGAGATGGTAAGCCCAAACCCACGGAATTCCTTTTTGACCATGGAAATGCCTTTGTGCGCCGGAATCCAGAAGGGGTCTATTTTTTCCGAGGGCAGTAATACGGCAATGTGGTATGTTTTGTTTGATTTTAGGTTTCTGGCCACGGGATTGGGATGAAAGTCAATCTCCTTTAAGATGGCCTCCACCTTTTTTTGGGCTTTCTCAGAAACCTTACCCCTTTTGTGGAGAACACGGTCAACGGTACCCTTTGATACCCCGGCCATTTTGGCCACATCCTTGATGGTATATTTTTTTTGGGGCATGGTTAGGGTTGGATTTTATGCCCGCGAAAGATAGATAAATAATTTGGTACCTTTTAAATTCCAGTGTTTTTGGGAGCTGTAAGACGATGGATGGTCTCAATGAAAATGGCAATGAGGATTACCAAGGCCGCCCCTATGAAATTCAACCACAAATATCCCAATTTTTCGGCACCGGATGGGGGCATATGGATGGCAAAATAATAAATAAGGAAGATGATGGCTTGGGTAATGATGGCCGCCACAAAGACAGCATTCCCGCGTACAAACTTAAAGAAGAAGGCCAATAAAAAAACACCCAGCACATTGCCGTAAAAGATAGACCCCACAATGTTCACAAGTTGAATCAGATTGTCAAATAAATGATCCACACAGGCAAGTACAATCGCAATGATGCCCCATAATAGGGTAAACCCCTTGGAAATCGTTACCAATTGCCCTTGATGACTCTTCCTTTCCTGGGTATTGCGCTTATATAGGTCCAAGGCGGTTATGGTTCCCAATGCATTCAATTCGGAGGCAGTGGAGGACATGGCAGCTGACAAAATAACGGCCAACAGGAGCCCAATAAGGCCCCTGGGCATATTGTTCAGGATAAAATGGATAAAAACATAATCCTTGTCATTGGTCTCCACATTGGAATTGGCCTGGGCAATCAGTTCCTTGGCGGCCTGTCTATTTTTTTGCTCATTTTGGTTTGCCGTGATGATTTCCTGCGTGGCTTTCCCAATAGCCGCTTGTCCTCCTCCTTCAAGGGCCGTGGCAAAATGGTCCTGGGCGGTTCTCTTGGCCTGTTCCAAGTCCTTGTGCGCCTCCTGGAGTTGCCGCTAGTCACTGGAATAATCCGAATTCAGTACGGCCTCCGTAGCTGCTGGATTGAAATTAAGGGGGGAGGGATTGTATTGATAAAATACAAAGACCATGGTCCCGACCAAAAGAATGAAAAACTGCATGGGAATCTTAAAAATGCCATTGAACACCAATCCCAATTGGCTTTCCCTGATTGATTTTCCGGACAGGTAGCGTTGTACCTGGCTTTGATCCGTACCAAAATAGGCCAGTGCCAAAAAGAATCCACCTGTAATACCACTCCAAAAAGTGTAACGGCTCTGCGTGTCAAAACTGAAGTCCAGGATATCCAGTTTTCCACTGGCTCCGGCAATCCTTAATGCCTTATTAAATGTGATGTCCGAAGGTAATGCCCTTAGAATAAAGAAGAAGGCTACGAACATGCCCATCATAATGATGAACATCTGTTGTTTTTGGGTAACACTTACGGCCTTGGTGCCCCCTGAGACCGTGTAGATGATGACTAGGGTACCGATAAGGATGTTCAGGGTGCGG
>JBFOLQ010000092.1:0-4108 GCA_040830145.1 Flavobacteriaceae bacterium
ATAAAGATTAAAAAAGTCTATTTCCTGGATGGGAACACTCCCGTTACTATCGAGCGTCGCAATGAATAAATACAGTTTTTATTGCCAAAAAAACTACCTGATGAGGCTGTTTCAGTGTTGGTTTTGGAAACCAATACATCCACAAAAGAAATTCCACTGATGCCAAGAATGAATTATTGATGGACAAAGCCATAACAATTACCAGGGCAATAGCCTCAGATGTGCAGTTTGAACTTGGGGAAGGTGCCGGTTCCGATGCTGTCCATACGACTCCGGTATATGCCTACGCGGTTTGTAGGTTGCAGACCGATAAAAATTTGGAAGGGGTAGGATTGGCCTTCACCCTAGGGAAGGGCAATGATTTGGTATGTAGGGCCATCAGCTATTTGTCAAAACATGTTGAAGGAAAGGAAATAGAGGAATTAATGGCCAATTTTGGCGTCTATTACAGGGCCATAGTAGACGACCCCAATTTTAGGTGGTTGGGCCCACATAAGGGGGTGGTGCACCTGGCATTGGCCAGTATCACCAATGCTTGTTTTGATCTTTGGGCCAAATCAAGGGACGTTCCACTGTGGAAGCTTTTGATTGACCTACCGGCGGAATCCATTGTTGACACCCTTGACCTGTCGTATCTCGAGGATGTCATTGAAAGGGAAGAGGCTGTCCAAATATTGAACAAGGCGAAAGCTACCCAGGGAAAGAGGGAATATATTTTAAAGCAGGGATATAAAGGCTATGATACTTCAGTAGGGTGGTTCAACTATACAGATCAAAAGGTAAGGGACAATATTAAAAAAGCAATGGACCTTGGCTTTACGGCCATGAAGTTAAAGGTAGGGTCCAAAGATGCTGCAAGGGATGTAAGGCGGGCCCAGTTGGTCAGGGAGACCGCAGGTGAAAAGGCCACCATAATGCTCGATGCCAATCAACAATGGAATTTGCCCCAGGCCCTGAGTATGTGTAAACGTCTAAAGGATATTGACCCATATTGGATTGAGGAGCCCACCCACCCAGATGACATTTATGCCCACACCCTATTGGCCAGGGAACTATCATCCGTGAAACTGGCCATGGGAGAACACATTCCCAATAAGATACTGTTTAAAAACTACCTACAAGCGGGTTGTATGTCCTTCAACCAGGTTGATGCCGTAAGAGTGGGAGGTGTTTCAGAATTTATGGCAATCAGCCTGCTATCCAAAAAATTTGGTGTGCCCATTGTACCACATGTGGGTGACATGGGCCAAATACATCAACATTTGGTACTTTTTAATCACATAGCAGTAGGTCATGAGGCCCTTTTTTTGGAGTATATTCCACACTTAAGAAATTACTTTAAACATCCGGCAACGGTAGCCAATGGGTATTATTCAATTCCTCAGGAACCTGGAATGGGAACCGACTTAAAATCATACTAGCATATAAAAAGTGAATTTATGAAGCACTTATATTTTTGTGCGGTTTTCATGGTAATACTTTGTGGATGTTCCGGCACAAACAAAAAAGCTAAAAAAACAGTATTTGAACCTACTGTAGAGTCCTTAAGACAATATCAAACCCCTTTATGGTACAGAGATGCAAAATTTGGCATTTATTGCCACTGGAACGCACAATCGGCTTCCAAAAGTGCAAATAGCGGCTGGTATGCCAGATATATGTATCAACAAGGGCATGCTGCTTACAAAGACCACCTCAAAAATTGGGGGCATCCCTCTGAGGTCGGATATAAAGATATAATAGAGGCATGGGACGGAAGCAAATTTGATGCTGATCATTGGATAAGTATTTTCAAGGATGCTGGTGCCAAGTATGTATTGACCATGGCAGTTCATCACGACAATTTTGATTTTTGGGATTCCAAACATCAACCCAAGTGGAACTCCCTAAATTATGGCCCAAAGGTTGACGTATGTAAAGAAATGAGGGAGGCATGCCTAAAAGCGGGTATTCGCTGGGGGGCAAGGACACATTTAGCTAGGACCTATAGTTGGTTCCAGACCAATAAAGGTGCCGATTTGGAAGGTGGCAAAAAAGGAGTCCCCTATGATGGAAATAATCCAGATAATGAAGATTTGTATTTGGAAAAAGCAAGTCCCGAACAAATTGGGAATGAATATAACCAAATTAGGCATCCTTTAAAACCCTCAGAGCATTGGGTACAACATTGGAAAAACAGAATGTTCGACCTTATAGATAATTACCACCCTGATCATCTTTATTTTGATGGCGCCGTTCCATTTATGAACGATGAGGGTCGTGCCGGGATGGAAGTTATTGCACATTTTTACAATCATAACGCCGCCAGACATGAAGGGGAAAATCAAGGAGTCATGGTGGTAAAGGATATTAAGGACCATGGATATTTTTATGATAAAATATCGTCAGTAGTGCTTGAGCGTACCAGAGAAGACAATATTGTGGAACCACCCCGGGAAACCGAAAACTCAACGGGTCCCTGGTTTTATACCGGAAACGAAACAGGCTACCGTTCTTCGGAAAGCCTATTGCACGAAATGATAGATGTGGTATCCAAGAACTGTAATTTTGTTCTAAATGTTCCTCCTAGACCCGATGGGACTTTTGATGGTCAATCCGTAAGAATATTGAAGGATTTTGGTATTTGGTTAAGAAAAAATGGCAATGCAATATACGGTACTCGGCCATGGCATACTTTTTCGGAGGGGAATATTAGGTTTACCACCAAAAATGAAAATCTGTACGCTATTTCTTTATCAAAACCCACTGAAAAAACAATAATACAATCGTTGCGTTTATGGAAACCGGAAGATATTAAATCGGTGGAAATAGGATTTGATAAAAAATTGGATTGGCAACTTACCGATGAAGGATTGGAGATTGTGATTCCGGAAAATGAAATAACCAAAGAACTTGCCTATGTTCTTAAAATCAATTGTTCAAAAGCTGTTATAGATCTTCCCTATACAAAAGTGGAAATACAATCGGTTAAATCCGACAATATCAAGAATAGTGAAAAATATGGGGCTGATGGAAATGGGGGTCAAGCTCTACCATCACGGAAAAAAGAAAACTAAATAAATTACATTTATCCTCTGTGGGTTTCGTAAATATTCTTTGGTCCAAAAAAATGGATGCCTGAATCATAAGGCTCTTAATCTCGTATGTACGGCTACTTTTTAGCTTTCCATATATTGTTCACACGGGTATATATAATGAACAAGTATGAAACTTCATCTCATTGACAGAAGCAGTTCTACCGGAAACATATTTTCCACGGTATACAATCATTATCCCTATTTCCTCAAAGTATGGCATTACCACCCAGAATTGGAGCTGGTGGTCATACTTAAAAGTACGGGGACACGATTTATCGGGGACAGCATTGAAAAGTTTAAAATCGGTGAAATTGTATTGATTGGGAAGAATGTACCCCATATGTGGCTCAACGACGATATCTATTTCAAAGCGGATTCCCATCTTATGGCCGAGGCCATAGGGGTACATTTCAGGGAGGATTTTTTAGGACAGGAACTGCTAAAGGCCCCAGAAATGAAACTTGTAGCGGAAATGATACACCGCGCACAAAGGGGCATCAAGTTTTCTGGGAACCATACCAGAATCGTAAAAAAAATAAGGGAAATACATTTGCTTACCGGCATGGATAAGGTAATCGCATTTCTCCAGATTATGGACAAGTTATCCAAAATTAAAAACTACACCCTGCTGTCCAGTGAGGGTTTCATGCCGGCCTTTGGACAAAGGGAAAATAAGCAACACGCAAAGGTGTATGAATATATCTTCAAAAACTTTACGGGACAAATCACCCTGAACGAGGTCGCTGCCATTGCCAATATGCAACCTTCGTCCTTCAGCCGTTTTTTTAAAAGAATCAATCATAAGACCTTTAAAACATACTTAAACGAATTGCGTATTGGGTATGCCTGTAAATTGTTGCTGGAGAATAACAAGAGCATAGCCCAAGTCTGTTATGAGTCTGGTTTTAACAATATCTCCAATTTCAATCGGCAGTTCAGGCAACTTAAGCAATGTTCCCCACGGGAATACCTAAAAAACTATAAAAAAAGGCTGTAATCGGCTGCCAGTGTAAGGCCGAGGTCGCCTTTAA
>JBFOLQ010000093.1:0-7466 GCA_040830145.1 Flavobacteriaceae bacterium
CCCATAAAAACTTGGGATGGAGGACCCTGGTTTATCAATTTGCCATTTTCCAACACAAATACCCAATCTGACAGTTTATGTACCTCAGCCACATCATGACTTACCAATATCGTAGTCAATCCATACTCTTTATGCAATTGCAATAAATGGTCCTGAAGTCTCAGTCGGGTCCTTGCATCCAGGGCGGAAAGCGGCTCATCCAACAACAGTACTTTTGGTCTTTGTACCAAGGCGCGGGCCAAGGCAGCGCGCTGTTGTTGTCCGCCCGATAACGTTTTGGGGCGGCGTTCGCCCAAATCCCCAAGCCCCATTATTTCGATGAGTTCCCCTATGATGGCCCCATCCTTCCTTTTTCCAAGGGCATATTTGAGGTTTTGTCGTACGGTCATATTGGGGAAAAGGGCATAATCTTGAAATACAACACCAATATGTCGATTTTGGGGTGCAAGGTTCATTCCCTTTTCAGCATTGAACCACGGTTGGCCCTCCACCACAATGTTTCCTTCATCTGGTGTAAGGAGTCCCGCCAACATCCGCAGGGTAGAGGTCTTCCCAGCCCCTGACTCTCCATAAAGGGTCACCAATTGTCCCTTGGCTATCCCACATTGAAGCTGTAATAACATCTCTCCCCCGGCGCCTACCAGTCTTTTTTGTATATCTACGGCTATCATTTGGGAAAACGCTTTAGGTGCCCTCCATTCATAAGGTGAACCAACAACAAAATAATGAAGGTGATGGCAAACAATACCAAGGAGTACATATGGGCCGCCCCATAATTCAATGCTTCCACCTCATCATAAATGGCAATGGAAGCCACTTTGGTCTTCCCTGGAATGTTACCTCCTATCATAAGTACCACACCAAATTCACCTACCGTATGGGCAAAGGCCAGTACAATTCCCGTTAGAAGGGATGGCTTCATATTGGGGAGCAGTACATACACCAAGGTTTGGAACCAGGATTTACCTAAAATGCTCGAAGCTTCCCCCAAGGATGGGGAGAGGGCACTAAATCCCGATCGAATGGGCTGCACCATAAATGGAAGAC
Source organism: Flavobacteriaceae bacterium (assembly GCA_040830145.1). GTDB lineage: Bacteria > Bacteroidota > Bacteroidia > Flavobacteriales > Flavobacteriaceae > JBFOLQ01. Next base: position 1,048 of record JBFOLQ010000093.1, read on the forward strand.
TATAGAGAATGGAAGCCAGTACCAAGCCAGGAAAGGAAAACACCAATGTAAGCCCCAACCAATCATTTAGCCAAGCCCCAAAAAAATTGTTGGGGCTAAAGGCCACCAAAAAATAAAAGCCCAAAACTGTAGGCGGCAGTACCAGGGGCATACTCACCAAGGTTTCAATCACAGGCCTGATACGTGATTTTGAGTTAGCCAGCCAGTATCCCAAGGGAATGGATACCACCAAAAGGGCCATCGTGGTCACCAGGGCCAGTTCAAAGGTCAATATCAAAGGGTCCCAATTCACAGTTCCTGTAGCATCACTTCGTTCAACTTCACCATGGCCGTGACGGATATTCCCTCCTTTAATCCCAATTCATTGGACGCCTGGGCACTTATAATGGATACCAACCTCCCTGCTAGGGTAGCAATGGTTACCTTGGCCAACAGAGGTCCTTCCTCAATATGGTCAATGGTTCCCATAATCCGGTTTTGCAGGCTTATTTGACCCATATCCCCACGTCCCAGGACTACTTCCGTCTCTTTGAACAATAGGGAAATGGCATTTCCCTTTTTTAGATACGCAACCGTATGTGGGTTTTCCAAAACAATGGCCTTCATCGACACATTGCCCTTGGCACGAACCGAAACGATGGACATGCCACCATTGACCTCAATGTTTTCAATATGGCCCTTTACATTATTCATTCAGCGTGTATCCGTGTCGAAGTAATATTTTTTTGGCATCCGTGGAAAAAAGATACTCATAAAATTGGATAGCTTCACGCCCAACCGAAGATTTCCCCTTTAGGACCACCATTCCCTGTTCGACGGGATCATGGGCCTGCGAATCAATCAATACCCACCTTCCCTTTCCCTTCATTCCTGGGGCCAAAACGACCGAGGGCACTGTAAATCCCACTTCGGCCGTGCCGGAAGCGACAAATTGATTGACTTGTGAGATACTCTCCCCAAAAATCAGTTTGTCCTTTATCAATTCATAAAGACCGTAATGCTTCAGTGCCTGTTCAGCCGCACGGCCATAGGGAGCGGTCTTGGGGTTGGCGATGGCCACATGTTTAACACTATTGCCTTTTAGTGAGTAGAGGGATGGTTCCATTCCATCGACGGTTGTCCAAAGGACCAAGGCTCCCTTGGCATACACTTTGGGGGGAAATCCCGCAAGATGGTTTTGATGGATTTCCATCGGATATTTCATATCGGCTGAAAGAAAAACGTCATAAGGCGCCCCTTCCTTGATTTGGGCCGTCAATTTTCCTGAAGATGCCACGATCAGCCTGCATCCAACACCCGTCTTAGTAGAAAAATCTTCTACTATGTCATCCATGGCATAACGCATATTCGCAGCTACGGCTATGGTCAGGACGTTCCCCTTTTCACTTTTACATGAAAATAGAAAGATCAAAAGGTAAAAAAGAAGCGTGTAGCGAATTGACCTCACCAGGATACATTTTGGCAATGGAGGGCATAATGAACTCGTCTTAAGTTTCCAAAATTCGCTGCAAATTTGTCTTTTGTGCCCATATATTGTCCTTTTCCCACTTCGTAGCCCTCTATGCCGTTCGAAAAAGCCTGCATCTGAATACAAAATCCGTTATTTTCACTTGCACCTTAAAACTCAAGATGAGTTCAATATATAGCATAAAACTTTATTGAACGGTCCATTGCCCAAAGTACTCTGCCGACCACCCCTTATTGGGGCAGAAAAACCTCTGCCATCATGCAGCGCGCTGAGCCACCTCCGCAGGTCTCAATGGTCTCCAGGTTGGAATGTACCAATTCACAATTTTTTTCAAGGGAGGTACGTTGGGCGTGGGTCAGACTATCGTAGGCTTGGGTGCTCATCACCAGTAACCGCTCACCATTTTTTCCCATGACCTGTAGCATGTTCCCTGCAAAATGGTGCATCTGGTCCTCAGATATGGCGACAATTTCCTTACCGCTGTCCTTGAGTTGGTCCACCACAAACTTTCGTTCCTTCTTGTCGTCAATAGTATCCAAACAAATAACCGCAAAATCCTCCCCCAGGCACATCATCACATTGGTGTGGTAGATGGGGAGTCGCTTTCCGTCAACGGTTTGATTGGCCGTGAACAACACGGGAGCGTACTCAAAATCCTCACAAAATTCAATAAAAAGTGCTTCATGTGCCCTATCGGATAGGGCACAATAGGCCTTTTTACCAATCCTATCCAAAATAAGGCTTCCCGTTCCCTCGAGAAATATTCCGTCGTCCTCAGCGGAAGTATAGTCCATGACAGTATTGATCACAAAACCTTCGGTCTCCAGTTGTTCCAAAATATCCTCACGGCGCTCATTCCTACGGTTTTCGGCAAACATGGGATAAAGGCCCACCGTACCGTTGGCATGAAAAGACACCCAGTTATTCGGAAAAATACTATCAGGGGTATCTGGCTCCCTAGTATCTTGGGCAACGATCACATTGACACCTTTGCCCCTTAAGACCGACACAAAAGCATCGAATTCAGCTTGGGCCATGGTATTGATATCCTTTCCCTGTAACCGCTCTTGGAAATAGTTATTTACAGCCGTTTGTTCGTTCATCCTGAAATTAATGGGACGAACCATTAGAATGGTATTGGTAATCTGCATATCTGAGACGTTCTTCCTTATATCCTGCCCCAGGGCAGGGTGCTTAAATCCTTTTACTATTCCCGAACCAAAGGTAATGTACTACAGCGTAGCAATCCCTCCTGTTTGGCAATCTGTGCATAAGGGATCTCTTCCACGGTAAAACCCTGTTCCCGCAACCAATGGTTCAACCTATGGAAATTTTGCTCTGAGACCACGACCTCGGGTGAAATTGAAAATACATTGCTGAACATTTGGTACATCTCATCCTTGGTAATCTCAAAAACATGTTCCTTGCCAAAGAAATTGACCAACCATTGGTATTCTTCCTCGACCAAAAACCCGTTTCTATGTAAAATGGCCTTACCCTTTCCCAAGGGTTGAAAACAACAATCCAAATGCAATGCATTTTCCTTGGGGTCTGTGTTGGATTTCCGGAGTTCAAATGACTTTACCTTTTTATGGGGAAAGGCTTTCCGTAAAAACTCAACCGCCCTTCCATTGGTTCGGGCGGTGATAAAATCGGGGTAATCCTCCCCGGTATAAGTACCCACAAACAGGTATTCGTTCCAGGGCATTACGTCACCCCCTTCCACATGTACTTCCTCCGGCGGTACAATAATCTTGTCACCATCTATTTTATCAAGTACGTGAAGAATGGCATCAACTTCACGTTCCCGATCGGGAAGAATATTGGCCTTGATCAATTTATCATCAATCACAAATGCAATATCTCTTGAGAAAATCTGGTTACAATCCTCTAAAACGTTGGGTCTGAATACTTGAACACCGTGCTTTTGGAACACGTTGGCAAAGGCCTCCATCTCTGGTATCATGTCCTTCTCTTTCGGATAGGTACCTGCCAATATATGTTCCAATGATTTGGGATCGTAAGCTTCCTCCGGGAGTGGGGTTGGTCCGCAACTTTCCGCTGTACCCAACACCACCGCCTTCAACGGGGAAACTTCATCTTTGATATGGAGTTTGAGCATACCAAGGGTCTGTTTAAATTTTGGTCAAATATAGAAAACGCAATGGTATAAAAAGAAAGACCCTTTCAATAGAATTCATGAAAAGGTCGTTTAATGTATTTCCCTTACCGTAGATCTACCTCTACAAAGGGGCGGTGATTTTCCCCAATATAAACTTGGCGGGGCCTACCAATGGGTTCCTTACGCAATCGCATTTCCCTCCATTGTGCTATCCATCCGGGCAAACGGCCCAAGGCAAACATTACGGTGAACATATCGGTGGGAATGCCCAAGGCCCTATAGATGATTCCCGAATAAAAATCAACATTGGGATAGAGTCTTCGGTCCACAAAATACTGATCCTCCAGGGCTTCTTTCTCCAAGCCTTTGGCAATGTCCAAAATAGGGTCCTCAATACCCAGGTCACCCAAGACCTCATCAGCGGATTTTTTAATGATTCGGGCCCTAGGGTCAAAATTCTTATATACCCTATGCCCAAATCCCATTAGGCGGAACGGATCTTGCTTATCCTTGGCCTTTGCCATATATTTTTTGGTATCACCCCCATCAAGCTGTATGGCTTCCAGCATCTCAAGGACCGCTTGGTTGGCCCCGCCATGAAGTGGGCCCCATAGGGCAGATATGCCTGATGAAAGTGATGCAAAGAGACCTGCATGTGAAGAGCCTACAATACGAACGGTTGAGGTGGAGCAATTCTGTTCGTGATCGGCATGTAAAATCAACAATTTGTCCAAAGCATCGATGACAATCTTGTTCTTTTGATATTCTTGGCTGGGTCGCTTGAACATCATCTTGTGGATGTTCTCCACATATCCCAAGTTATCGTCACCATAGTCCAAGGGCAAGCCTTTCTTCTTTCGAAGTGTCCATGCCACCAAAACCGGAAACTTGGCCAAAATACGTACAATGGAATTATACATGGCTTCCTCAGAGGAAACGTCCACGGAACTTGGGTTAAAGGCTACCAAGGCACTGGTCAATGAGGAAAGGACCCCCATAGGGTGGGCCGACTTTGGGAAGGCATCCAAAATCTTCTTCATTTCCTCATCCACATGGGATTCCTGTTTTATGTCCGCGTGAAACTTTTGTAGCTGTTCCTTATTGGGAAGGTCACCGAAAATGAGCAGATAGGCCACTTCCAAAAAGTCGGCCTTTTCAGCCAAATCCTCTATGGAATATCCCCGATAGCGAAGGATACCCTTCTCCCCATCCAAAAAAGTAATGGCACTTAGGCAAGATCCTGTATTCTTATATCCGGGATCAATGGTAATGAGACCTCCACTATCTCCCCGCAATCGCTTTATATCAATTGCCAATTCACCTTCAGTCCCCTCTATCAATGGAAACTCATACCTGTTGCCCTTCACCTCTAAAATTGCGTTGTCAGCCATGTACTTTTATTATTTTTTATAAACCGTAAATTTACGAAAAACACTTGGGCTTAACAATCTGGACAAAGGGATTTACCGCTTTGCCCTCCACTTGGACAGCGGCTCCAAAAGATTGGCAATCGACCTATGGGATAATTGTAAAAATCACAAAGAGTACAAGTCCTTGTAATACGTATCCACCGACTTTTCCCAAGTAAAGCGTTTTCTTTTCGCGGCCCGTTGTATTTTCTTCCATTGGGGCGCATCCCCATAAACGGCCAAGGCCTCCTCAAATGCCTTCACCATATTCTTGATTTTTGCATTATACGTCTTGCCATCAAAGGAAAAACCCGTGACCCCGTGTTCAACCGTATCCTTTAAGCCCCCGGTATGGTGTACCAAACATGGGTTCCCATTTCGCATGGCCAACATTTGGCTAATACCACATGGTTCAAAAAGGCTGGGCATAAAATAAAGATTGCACTCTTGGTAGATACTATCAATCAACTCCTCAGATTGGCCGTTGGTAAAGATGAAGTTTTTATGTTGATAGCTCAACTCACGAAAAAGCTCTTCGTAATTGGGATCGCCCGTACCCAACAACATAAAGATGCCATTGTGTTTTTTCAACAGTTTCAAGATTTTCACAAAGGCCTCTGGTGAGCGTTTGATAAAATAGAATTTCTGCTCTGTCAATCGTGCCACACTGGCCGCCAAGAAAGCTGGTCTATTATCAACGTAATGCATGATCTTTTCCCCTGTATGGGCCAAAAAATCCGCCTTGTATTTTTTCGATTCTTCCTGCAACCATCTAAACAGGGCCTTGATGGTATTCCGAAAAATGGCCTTGTCCTCCTCTACATTGATATTTTTATAATTGCATCCATTCAAAATCCCGAAAAGACGTCCTTCGTCATTGGCCTTTTGCAAATCCTTTTCTAGACCCTCACCACCTATGAACTCGGGTGGTGCACTGGGCAACAGTACATCTTCCTTATAGGAGGGTGACACCGTGTGCACTGCATCTGCCAAACGTATTCCGGTAGCCATAAGATTGATACAATCCTGGTAGCGATAGTCCAATAATTGGTCTCCATTGTAAGGAACATCGGGGAACCAATTTTTGACCGATGCATAATTGTGCTCAAAGGGACGGATTCCCTGGATTGCCAAATTATGGATGCTATACACAAAACGCAGCTTCTTGAGTCCGGCATAACCGCCATGAAATGTTTTCAGGAACAATAGCAGACTACTATGCCAATCGTGTAGGTGAACGATGTCCAAGTTTCCGAACGCCCCTTTTTTAATCGCCTCGGCCACTGCCGTACAAAATATGGCGTATTTGATAAAATCCGTATAAAAGGGTTCCTTGGGATCATTATGGTAGATATGGGCAATATCGACCCCTTGGATCTCCGGATGGTGAATTACGTAGTGATATAGGTTTTTAAATTCC
>JBFOLQ010000094.1:0-3331 GCA_040830145.1 Flavobacteriaceae bacterium
AGTGGTATTGATTACCGTTCCCGTGGTACACTCAGAATTCAATTCAGGGAAAACCAAGGTGGCACTTTCAGGTGGTCTGGGAGGATCCTTCTTCTTACACCCCAATACTAGGGCCATACAACATATCGTCAACAGGGCAATACGATTCATTCTTTTACCAATTTGGCTGTTCCGGCCACGTTCTGGGCCTCAAATTTCAGAAAATAAATGCCTTTGGCCAATCCGTCATGGTCAAGGGGGTACTGTGACCCCGAAACATTCACTGTTTTTTGGTACACCAATTGACCATTGGCCGCAAAAATTGTTATCCGCAACGTACCCTCTACCTGAGTCCCCAAGAACAGTACGGATGCTCCATTAAAAGGGTTGGGAGTTACGAACGCTTCGGTCCCGTAGAACAGTTCCTTTTCAAATGTCCCTTGGCATTCCTTACCCGTATAGACCCTCAACATATTGTTTCCAGGTAGAAGGGTAAGCTCCAATTTATTTTTTGAAGTTTCGGTCAGTACACCATTCAATTCCACAAAAAAGGTTTCAGACCCCTTTAAATCAAGGGTTACCGTTTTGCCATCTACGGAACTATTGATGAGTACTTCCAAAGATTCTGGTTGGGTTACCCCAACCTGCACACAATATGATTCATAGGTAACGGTGCCATCAGTTCCCACAATACACAACTCATAATCCCCAACGGGTAAATCGGATATGGTATGGGTTTCGGAGAAGGATTCTGTTCTATCATTTCCGTCAACCGAATAGGAAACCTCATAGTCCATAGCCGTCGCCGTACTTATCTCAATAGACCCCCTCTGACCACGGCATAGGGCACTTTTCGCCTTTATTGTAAAATGGTTTTCCGCGAATCGGTACACTGGGCACCCACTACTGTTTACCTCAACTCCAATGGGAGTTCCCAAACATTGATCATCGCCATCATCAAAAACGCCATCCCTATCGGCATCAGGTCTAAAATCCCCCTCGATACAGACGTCTAAGGAAAAAGACTTTATACTACCCCCATCATCATTATACTTATCTGAAACCTCCAATACCCATTCCCCAAAGAGGGGTTCCCCCTCAAAGGAACTTAAGAGACCCAAAGGTTTTACAATACCTTCTATGGCAGGTGTGCCCGCACAGACAAATGGAGCGGCATCATCTGAAAAAGTCGCATTTAAATTTTTTAAATCTCCACAAGATCCTGATATCAGCACCACCTTGGTCCCTTCGGGCGAAATCAAGGTCACTACCAAATCGGATATATAGTCGTGATCCAACTCCAGGTTTACTTTCAGACTGGCCACATTCACCTCCTGAAAAAAGGAAATCGTGCTTCTTACCGTTGGGGTTCCAGAAGCGGAAATTGCGATGGGTAGGTCCGAAGCGGATTTTCCCTGACAACTAAAGTTGATGGTGGTAAAACTAAAGGGGGTTGAATACGTCCCCTCCCCACAAGCATTCTTGGGCATGACCCTCCAATAATACGTTTGCTCATAGGTCAAATTCTGAGGTCTATAGGTATTACGTATCACATTGGCCTCTTCAATCACTGATGCAAAGGAAACATCGGTAGCGATTTGAACGGTATACTCTGTATGTAAGGGGTTTTCTTCCCATTCCAATGTCAAAGCCTTGGCCGAAAGATCTGTTGACGTATCCGTTGGAGTTGTAAGTACCGCATTGGGCACGGTTCCGCTATATACATAAAAGGTCACGGGTACCATCTTGGTGCCACTGGTTGAGGTGGCCCTTAACTCTATGGTATGGCTTCCTTCAGACAAAGAACCCGTGTTAGTGAATAAGGCTACAACCGAGGTGTTGCCCATAGCCGTTGTAGGGGTAAAACTCACACCAAGTCCCCCGGGAAGGGCGCCCGTACCAAAGGTCATCTCTTCACTAAAACCGTTATGTGTTTCATAGGCAAAATTCACATTTACATCATCTGGCTGACAAACCTCGTATTCCAATTGGGAAGGGTTCAGTACTACATCGGACCCCCCGATGGTAAAATCGGCCTTATTGACCGAAAAATAGATGTTATCACTGGCCTTTACCATTACGCGGGCATTGGTTGTGGGCATTGCGGGAACCAATACGGGATGCGATCCATCGTTGGGCACGTTATCGGCCAGAACGGTAGAAAAGGTCTGTCCCCCATCAATAGACAATAGAATATCCACTTCAAATGTATTCAGTGGAGGCAGGTCGGTATTGGCCACATCCCACTCCACTTCCAGTACATCCCCTGCCACCACGGTCATAGCCACGTCTTGGGAAAGCACCATAAAAGGCCCTGCATCCTCCAAAACAGATACCTTCACCAAATCACTGCTTACTTGTCCGCCACCAGAGGCATTGTCCCGAACGGTCAGGGCAAAATTAAAATCGCGTTCCACTTCAGAAAGGGTCTCCCATGCAGAATTGACCGTAGGATTGATCTCTGTAAGTTTATTATCCAATATATATTCCAAATTGGGGAAATAACGTACGGATTCCGTTGACGGACGAAGGGACCTAAAGTTGGCCCCAACAGGATTCGTAGGACCAAAACTTGAAAAGGGCACCACCCCGTCATCTATCTGTTCCCAAGTATAGGTAAGCACATCTTCTGTATCAACATCCGTAGCATGGCCCACCAATGAAAAAGGGGTCAACTTGGGAATCATATGATTGGGGTGGTCGGTAACCACGGGAGGCGTGTTATCCAAGGAGGTAGTCTCACCACAGGAGGTGGTCTCCAAGTAATCCATAATCTGCACAATACTATTGTAGTGAAAGTAATCTTCCCCATTTTTGGCCACATCGTTTTGCTGGGTAATGCCCGCATATCCCATAATGGTGGTGCCACTTCCCGGTTCTGCCTGTACCCCGGTACCCTCCGAATCAAAGGACCAAGTGTGATTGGCCCCTAGCTGATGGCCTATCTCATGGGCCACAAACTCCAGGTCAAAAACATCCCCTTCAGGAGAGGTTGCCGATGAATACCCACTCCCCTTTGTGTTATCCTTACATACCGTACCGATACCCCCGGCATTTCCATTGTTCTGATCCTTGTGAAAAAGATGGCCAATGTCATAATTGGCCGCCCCAATCTCAGAGTTAAGGGTACTTTGTAGTTGGGCATTCAAACTGCCATCATAGGGATCTGTACTGGCATTTGTATAGATTACCTTATCCGTATCGTCAATTACTTCCAGGCGAATGGCCAAATCCCGTTCAAAAACCTCATTGATTCGGGTCACCGTTGCGTTGATGGCCGCAAGGGCATCGGCCTTGGTGCCCCCGTGATGCTGTGTATATTCCCCAGTGGTGGAAACGGCCAATCTATATG
>JBFOLQ010000095.1:0-12567 GCA_040830145.1 Flavobacteriaceae bacterium
AACGCTGAACGCTGAACGCTGAACGCTGAACGCTGAACGCTGAACGCTGAACGCTGAACGCTGAACGCTGAATACCAGGTGTTTGTATATAAATTAGCATTCAAGGCAACCTTTTGCACCGTTTTTGCGTCTATCCCAATAGAAGACTTTAAAAAGTGAAGATCATTCCCATTTACAGTAGTGAAAAACAGCTCATAAAAAAAGCAGTGCAAGGGGATCAAAGGGCACAGCAAAGAATTTATGGGATGTTGGCACCGAAGATGTTGGGTGTTTGCCGGCAATACATCAGCGATATACATTTTGCGGAAGACACCATGGTAAATGCCTTTATAAAGGTTTTCAAGCAGTTGCACACCTTTCGGTTTCAGGGAAGTTTTGAGGGCTGGGTCCGTAGAATTATGATCCGGGAAAGCATATCCTACCTTAGAAAACGTCAGTTTGTGGTGTACGACGGTGACGCCTTTGAATTGGAAAATGTTGGGGAGGTCTACCAAGATTTTGAATGGAACGTGGAATACCTTCAAAAGTTGATTGATGGTTTGCCACACGGATATAAAGCGGTCTTTGTGATGTATGCGATCGAAGGGTACAAACATGCTGAAATAGCTGAACTATTGAATATCAGTGAGAGTACTTCAAAATCACAATTGTTCAAGGCCAGGAAAATGCTAAAGGAGCAGTTAAAAAAACAAAATATCATTGGTTATGGAACCAAATAAATTTGAAAAAGAGATAAAAAAGATGTTTGATGGGCGTGAAATACGCCCCAGTGCGTCGGCTTGGGACCGAATTGAAAAGGAGCTTGAAGGAGAGCCCCCGGCCCAAAAAGATCAAAAAAATCGTTGGTATGCCATAGTGGCCGGTATCATAGTTCTTTTGGGGCTCTCCATAGGGTATTTTTCCCAAAAGTCAGACGGCCAGGAACCCATGGATACCATTATAAGTGTTGAAATAGAGGAACCTCCGGCACCTAAGGTAGAGGAGGGGATTGACACGGACATTGAAATGGAAACGCCTATGAATGGTCTTGATGTGAATGATGCTCTAGTGGTCACCCAGCCAAAAGAACAGGAAAGTACCGCAAGGGCCATTGATAAAAATAAACCGACCCCAGGAAAAAGTGAAATGGTATCTGAAGACCTTGATATCGCTTCTGTATCCTCCGACGTTGATGGAAAATTGGATTCAGTTCCCCAGAATGCCATTGATAGGAAAATAGGGGAATTGGTTGCCCAAGTGGGTGCCTTGGAGGCCCTGGATACTGAGATTACCGATGCGGAAATAGATTCACTCCTACGATTGGCCCAACGGCAGATCCTGGCGGAACGGGCCTTGCATAAAAAGGGCACTGTGGATGCCATGGCCCTATTGGCAGAGGTAGAGGATGAATTAGATCGGTCTTATAGAGACCAATTATTTGAAAAACTAAAGGAGGGCTTTTTTAAGGTACGCACCGCTGTAGTCGACAGAAATCGTTAAGAAAAACAAACGACTTGGCCGGTCTTTTCCTATGGCAAAGGCTTGGCGGGGTTTATTCATCAATCATGGGAACTTTGGACCTCCCGCGCGCGGGGAGGGAAAAAGACCCAAATCAAATCTATTTAAAATGACAACCATAGTACGTTACATCATTGCACTTTGTATTTTGACCATGTCCCAGATGACGATGGCCCAGACAGACCAAATTGGGAAATGGGAGCAACAAAAAAGGGAAATTGAAAAGCAGGAAAAAGAGGCGCTGAAACTTGAAGTGGACGAAATTAACCAACGATTGGACAAAGGGGAAATCTCCCAAGAGACCGCTGCGGAATTAAAGATGGAAGCTGCGGAAAAACATGCGCTCAATATTGAGAACCGTGTGGCAATCATAGATAATAAAATGGCCCTGTACAGACGTAATGGTAATGAACTCCCTACTATTGATGATGATGGGAAATCTTCTGATGGAGATGACTTTAAGGTCACTATCAATGGCCGTACGATTATTGGTGCTGATTTTGACGAGGAAGAGGTGCGTTATGATGTGAGAACTACCAGTGATCCCGTATTGGCCTTTGGATTTAACAATACTATTATGGAGGGAGGGTCATTGAATGATTCGCCCTATAAGTTGGGGGGCAGCCGTTTTGCCGAATTGGGATGGGTGTGGCGGACCAGGGTTTTTAAAAACTCGAATTTTTTACGGTTTAGTTATGGAGTTTCCTTTCAATTCAATGGGTTAAAGCCTAATGGGAACCAATATTTTGTAACGGATGGCAAAAACAGTGAATTGACCGAATTTCAATACACTTTGGACAAGTCCAAGTTTAGGACAGATAACCTTGTCGTACCCGTTCATCTTGAGTTTGGACCTTCCAAGACTAGAAAAACGGAGAATTACATCCGGTATTCCATTGAGAATCGTTTCAGGATAGGGATAGGAGGCTACGCCGGTGTAAATTTGGGAGCCCGTCAAAAATTAAAATATGAGGTAGAGGGCGCCAATGCCAAGGACAAAATCAAAAAGGATTACAACACCACTGATTTTGTATATGGGGTAAGTACATACATGGGCTTTGGCGGTATGCAATTGTATCTAAAATACGATTTAAGCCCTTTGTTCTATAAGGCCGAGGTAGAACAAAATAATATTTCCCTAGGACTACGCTTCGATTTATAGATACGGCACTTTCGTTCCCCTTATCCATAGGGGAAATTGAATGAATTAAGGGGAGGCAAGGTTTTCTAGAATCCTTCTTCCCCTCTTTTTATGTATAAACATATAGGATAAAACCATTAAAAGATGCAAAGGTTTACAACCGTGGAAATACTGATGATTACCCTCATTTCATTTGGGACATACTTCATTCTGGATGAGATGTACTTTAGGGATATGAGAAGCTGGCTCAATGGTACCATTGGACAAATGGGAATCAGTCATATTGTGTCATATGCAGTTTTTGGGATTCCGATGTTCGTAGGAGCGTTGATTATACATGGAAGGACCAATTTGACGAAAAGTCTCGGACTTAAGGAACCCATGTGGAAGGGAGCTTTTTTTGCCTTTTTGTGCACCTTGCCCATGTTCATGGGGTTTGCCATATTTTTTAAGTTCAACACTGAACTGACGTTGAATGGAATACTCATAAATGGTCTGGCAGCGGCTTTTTTTGAGGAACTGTATTATAGGGGATTTTTGTTTGGTCAGCTGTACAGATACACCAAATGGGGATTTATACCCTCGGTCTTAATTGGAGCACTGGTATTTGGATTCGTCCACATATATCAGGGTACCGGATTATATGAGACGTTGGGTATTTTTTTGATTACCTTCCTAGGGGGAATTTTGTTCGCATGGGCGTATGCTGAATGGAACTATAATATATGGGTTCCCATTTTTCTTCATTTGTTCATGAATTTGGCGTGGGACATGTTTTCAGTCAGTGATACAGCCTTGGGAGGAATATATTCCAATGTATTTCGGGTGGCGACCATCGCTTTGATAATCATTTTGACCCTACTTTATAAAAAGAGGAATGGAATGGATTTGGAAGTGGGTAAAAAATCAATTTGGCTCCGATCGGAATCAGGGCAGCCTAAAAATTAGTATCCATTGAAAGAATTTCTCGGAGCAGGCGGCGATTCCCATTTCAAATGTTGGTTTTGGTGATTTCTCTGAGGTCTTCTTTGTAAAACCCCCTCTTACAATGCGAGCATTCACCAAATTGATGGGTAGAGACGGTAAAGAGCTTAATCCAGAACAAATGGAACCATTGGGGTTGCGAATGAACCATAATGGTCCCCGTTTGCCCACAATAAGGGCAAATGGTTCTCTCCAATACCATGGAAGTTCGTTTACCGGGTCTGGTGCCAAAAAATAGTATCATTTTTATTGATAAATTTGACAGCTTGCCACAAAAGTAAGCATTCCCGGTTCTTGTGGGGACGTCACGCTGAGCCTTACGTATAGTTGGGATGGCTTGCGAAGGTGTCGTACTTCATAAATTCAGGTTGTACGGGAATAAAAAAGGTATATGATTTCAAAATCCACCATAGACCAAGTATATGAGACTTCAAGGGTTGAGGAAGTCATTGGTGATTTTGTACAATTAAAGAAATCAGGCAGTAACTTTAAGGGACTAAGTCCTTTTACGGATGAGCGGACACCCAGTTTTATGGTATCCCCCGTGAAACAGATTTGGAAGGACTTTAGTAGTGGTAAAGGGGGCAATGTAGTTGCTTTTTTAATGGAGCACGAACACTTTACGTATCCTGAGGCCATAAAATACCTGGCCAAAAAATATAATATAGAGGTAGAGGAGACAGAGCGTACCGATGAGGAAAAGCAACAGGCCGATGAACGGGAGAGCATGTACCTGGTATCGGAATACGCCCAGGAGTATTTTGCCAAAATGTTGTGGGAGACAGAAATGGGCAAGGCCATTGGTCTCTCCTATTTTAAGGAACGGGGTTTTACGGATGCCACCATACGGGAGTTTGGCTTAGGCTATTGTCTGGATGAATGGGATGGTTTTACCAAGTCGGCCTTGGAGAGTGGCTACCAACTGAAGTACCTGGAGGGGACAGGATTGACCATTGTCAAGGAGAATACGGAGAATCCTGAAAATTCCAGAAAGTTTGATCGGTTCAAGGGACGGGTCATGTTTCCCATTCAAAGTATGAGTGGCCGTGTACTGGGCTTTGGGGGAAGGATACTGACCAATGACAAAAAGGCCGCCAAGTATCTGAACTCTCCTGAGAGTGACATTTATCACAAGAGCAAGGTACTTTACGGTCTTTACCATGCTAAAAAGGCAATAGCCAAGGAAGACAACTGCTATCTCGTTGAAGGGTATACTGATGTCATTCAAATGTATCAGAAGGGAGTGACCAATGTGGTATCCTCCAGTGGAACTGCCCTGACCTCTGAACAGATACGGTTGGTCAATAGGCTTACCAAAAACATCACGGTGCTCTTTGATGGGGATGCGGCAGGACTTCGGGCATCATTAAGGGGCATAGACCTTATCTTGGAACAGGGCATGAACGTGAAGGTCTGTACTTTCCCGGAAGGGGATGATCCCGACAGTTTTGCCAGGAACAATGATCTTGGGGAAATTGTAGGGTATCTAAGCGAAAATGCCAAGGATTTTATTCAGTTCAAGGCTTCCCTTCTGATGCAGGATGCCCAGGGAGATCCCCTTAAAAGGGCTGAGACCGTTCGGGATATTGTGAAGAGTATCGCCAAGATTCCGGATGTGATAAAACGTGAGGTATACGTACAGGAGTGTGCCAAGATCATGGAGGTGTCCGAACAGGTTTTGTTCAATACCCTGGCCCAAATGGGCAAAAAGGAAATAGCCGATGCCCAACGGAAGAACAGGCAGGAACAACGGGCATTCGATGTCATTAAACAACGGGAAAGCCAACAGCTTGAGAAAGTTGATGTGCAATATGTCCTGGAACGAAAAATAATAGAACTCTTATTATTGTACGGTAATAGGGAGGAAACGTTTGAGGATCTGATATGGAAGGAAAATGAGGAAGGGGACTTGGTATTGGAGCCAGAGGTACTCCAAGCTAAAGTGTATGAAAAAATATATCTAGACCTCCAGGAAGATGAGATAGAGTTCGCCAATGGACAGTTCAGGACCATTTATGATCTAGTGATAAGGGAATATGTGGAAAAGGAGCACTTTTCGGTCCAAGAATTTATGTCCGGTCAAGGGCAGGAAATGGTAGGTGAGATATCATCCATTTTGATGGAGGATGAAAAATACCAGATACACCAATGGGAGCGAAAGAATATTTATCCAAAGGAAAAGGAACAGGAAATTGCCCAAATGGTAAGCGAGACCATTCTTACCTTGCGTTGCTTTTTGGTCAAAAAGCGAATGTATGGTTTGCAAGAGGCCACACGGGATAGCCAGGGAGACCATACCGCTACATTGGAGGAGATTATGAACTATTTGGAACTCAATAAGCTGCTCAACAAAAAGCTCAACAGGGTACTGTCATAAAAAAACCCGGCCTTGGAGCCGGGTCTTCATTGTTTGGATGTTTCCCTCTTAGTAAAGCTCCAGGGCCTTGGCCTGTTGCAAGAGGTCTACCATATTGTCAACGTTCAACTTTTTCATCAAACGTGCCTTATAGGTACTTACTGTTTTTTCATTAAGGTTGAGCCCTAGGGCCACATCCTTATTGCGTTTGCCACTGGCCAAAAGTTTCAATACCTCTACCTCACGAGTGGATAGTTTTCTAAAGAATCTTCTGGGTTTTTGAGTGCCTTCGTCAAAGGCCAAACGTTGGGCAAGTTCATTGGTGATGAACATATTGCCTTCAGCTACTTTACGAACGGCAGAGATGATATAATCTATATCAGCTGTCTTTGATAGGTAGCCATAGGCCCCAGCACGAATAGTGCTCAAGGCATACACATCTTCAGACTGTCCACTGTACATCAATACCTTGATGTCAGAATAGTCTTTTTTAATTTTTCTAAGGGTTGCAATACCATTGATTTCAGGAATGTCCATTTCCAGCATTACAACATCGGGGGAAACAGTATCAAGTTTTTCAAAGAGCTCGGAAGTGGTCGATACATCATCAAGCACCTCAAAACCTGAGGCCGATTCCAAAACTTGTTTTACACCCATCCTGACTATGGGATGGTTGTCTGCGATAAGAACTTTAATCATTGTTTTGGTTGTTTATATAAAAACCTTATTTTTTGTAAGGTGAAACTGGGTTAAAAGTAAGGGTTAATTCTATTTCTTGCTAGACAAAGTTGCATTTTTTTTACGAAAAGCCTTAAAAATGAAAAAATTATTCGATTAATCTACACGATTGCTAGTTAAAAGACCGATTTTAACTTTTCTGGTATTACACAAACGGGAATCGGGACCATTTTGTGTTTGTTGGCTAAGTTTAATCGCTCAAATATAGTAAAAACTTCCTTTTTACGATCTGAATTAAAATCATTTACTGTTTTTCCCTGCTCCTTCATATCCATGGCCCACTCCAATTCTGGGTAAGAGGCACCGATTTGGTCCTCATCCGTTCGGTTGTCTCCCCAGAGTCCATCAGTGGGGGCGGCATCTATGATTTCTTGGTTGATGCCCATGGTCTTTGCAAGTTCATACACCTCTGATTTTAATAAGTCGGCAATGGGGCTGAGGTCGACCCCTCCATCCCCGTATTTAGTAAAAAAACCCACTCCAAAATCCTCAACCTTGTTACCTGTTCCAGCAACGAGATATCCGTGTAACCCGGCAAAATAATATAAGGTCGTCATTCGTAGGCGGGCCCGTGCGTTGGCCAATGTCAAAAATCGTTCTGCCTCGTTTTCCACAGTTGGTAGTTGCTGTACGAAGGTATCAAATACTGGAGTGAGGTCTACAGACTGCTTTTTTACCTTGTCAAAATGGGTCTGAAGCCATTCAATGTGCCTTGAGGCCCTATCCTCTTGGTTTTGGGCCTGATGAATGGGCATTTCCAAACAGAGCACATCCAGCCCGGTCCTGGCACAGAGTGTGGAAGTGACCGCAGAGTCTATTCCTCCGGAAATGCCAATCGTAAAACCTTGGATTCCCGCTTTTTTGGCATAGTCCCCTAACCAACCCACAATATGGTCAATTACCTTTTGTGTCTGCATCCTATTATTTTATAATGAAACGATTAAATTTGCCCAAAAATACAATCTTACCTTTAATTAATGTGGATTATATAATAAGGAAGGGAACATTTGCGATGATCATATCATTGTTTGTGATGGTCTTTTCATGTAAGGAAACACCAACGGTCAATGATAGGGTGGCACAAGTCCAAATCGATTTTCAGTTCAGTAGGTTTGACAATGAATTTGCGGATGCCTCTCCTGACGATTTACCTGCACTCAGGGAAAAATACCCCTATCTATTTCCAGCTCCGGACAGCGTATGGGTGGCCAAAATGGGGGATACCATACAAAAGGAACTGCGCTCGGAGGTCCAAAAGGCCTTCAGTGAAATGGATGATGTGGAAGCAGACCTTGAATTGATGTTCAAGCACATTAAATATTATTTTCCCCAAAAGAGGTTGCCCAAAGTCATTACGGTCACAAACAGTGTTAATTACGCGGACCGGGTC
This sequence comes from Flavobacteriaceae bacterium, assembly GCA_040830145.1. Classification (GTDB taxonomy): domain Bacteria; phylum Bacteroidota; class Bacteroidia; order Flavobacteriales; family Flavobacteriaceae; genus JBFOLQ01. Next base: position 8,107 of record JBFOLQ010000095.1, read on the forward strand.
ATTTGGACCGATAGCCTTTTGTTCATTAGCTTGGACAATTATCTAGGGCCTGAACATCATTTTTATGCCCGAACACCCAGATATGTGGCCAAGACCATGCAGCGACGGTTTATCATCCCTGATGTGGCCCAGACCTTTGCCCAACAAGTGGTGCCCCGTCCCAAAAATCGAAGCTTCTTGGCACAAATGATATATCATGGTAAGATACTTTATGTAATGGATAGGTTGATGCCCTTACAGGATGATGCTGAAAAACTTCGCTATACGGAGGATGAATTGGCATGGGTACGGGCCAATGAGGAACCTATGTGGCGTTATTTTGTGGAGCGGGACCTATTGTATAGTACCGATCATAAATTGGGACCCAAATTTTTGGAAATGGCCCCATTCTCCAAGTTTGGACTGGAATTGGACAATGATTCCCCAGGGCAAGTGGGCCGTTATTTGGGATGGCAGATCGTAAGGGGGTTCATGGAGCGTAATTCCCTTGAAATGGTGCAAATGCTGCCTTTGCCCGCCGAGGAAATTTTTAACAAGGCTAATTATAAACCCCGTCGATAATGGGTAAACTACACACTTCTGAAATTACATTGCGGGTAGGGCTCGATGACAATCGTGTTCCCGAGGAACTACACTGGTCCGCACAAGATGGTGGCGTGGACAATGAGGAGGCCAAGGCCATGTTATTGTCTGTTTGGGATAGTAAGAACCAAGAGTCACTGAAAATAGATTTGTGGACCAAGGACATGCCGGTGGAAGAAATGAAGATTTTCTTTCACCAGACCTTGGTATCCTTGTCCAATACGTTTATGCGTGCAACAAACGACGAGAAAATGACGGCGACCATGAAAGACTTTTGCGATTACTTTGCGGAGAAAATGGAACTCAAATAATACGGGACCTAATCAACCGGAACCGTAATGGGCCATCCTTCAAACTGTTGTGCATTTTCAAGTCTTACATCTACGTCACGGGGCCAACATTCAAAAGTGACCTGACGGGTATCCTTATGAAACCTAATGAGTCCATAACCACTTCCATGTGAAGTACTTTCCGGATTTACATAGGCCATCATACTTATCTTGTTGTTGAAGCCGTCCAAATAGTCACCTGTCCACTTTAGGGAAGTGGCTGTATTGGGATTGGCACCGGGCTTTTCATCCTCAGGCCACCACCAGCGGCTATAATAGTCGTTTACAATCGCTGGTACCACAAAGGCCCAAGGGCCGTCCCTAAAATCTTCAATTCCATGCTGAATCACGGTGGCCAAATGTTGGTCCCCCGCAATGTGAATGGCATTGGCCCTTTTGATTGATCGCAATGCCCTATCCCTTCCTGTTTGGGGCCAACCGTTACTGTCAAGGTCAGCATGCAACCGATTGTCCATGCTTCCGTGAATATGGGCACCACCACAAAAACCTGTCTGGGAAAGAATCGCTTTTAAACGATGGGGGTTCTTTTGTCCCCACTGATCCAGGAAAGCGAGTTGTCGTTCCCCTAGAAGGGTAAGTCCTGGTAAATCTATACTGGAAGGGTCGTAGTCTGGATTACGAATATGATCGGGCCTTGGTCCCTGTTGGGGAATTTTGCCATTGGGACCTGATTTGAACTTGCGATCCTCAATGATGGCAAAGTCAATGCCTCCCCAGTAAAGAGGACTGTAATATACTCCTATTCCTTGTTGAATGGGGGTAGGGTCATACGGATCTGGGAGATGGGCGGTTTGACATCGTTCCACCATCTTAACATATTCGTGGTGGTACGTGTATCCCCCATCATTACTGCCCCGTTCCGTTGAGATTTTACCATTTTCACCCCAAAGATTGCCTTGGCCAATATCGTGGTCGTCCGGTATTGTGATACACGGACGGGTTCTAAAGACTTCCCTGAATTGTAGACCAAACTTTAGCCACGCGGCCGTATGCTCGGTATGGTCATAACTTTGGTCACCTGCGAAGAAAACAATATCTGGATCTTGGTGATTGATATTGCGAACATACTGTTCGCGCAGACCTCGATCTTGGTTGCTGTTACAGGAGAGGGCGGCCATGGAAATTTCTGCTTTGCTCTTTGGGTCTTTACGGATCAATCCCTCAAAAAAAGATTTTTCACCATGGCAAATACGATACCTTACATCCCTACTATCATCCCATTCTTCCATTCTAAAAGTTGTTGACCACCCCAAGTCATTCACGATTTGGGTGACAACCTCTTTCCACGAACCATCTTCAAAAAACTGCAATCGTATGGTCCGGGTCTCATCGGGGTAGAGGGGGTACAGTTGGGCACTTAATTTCAAAGTATTGTTGTGGATTGTATAGAGTCCAAAGGCCACCACACTGTCCCGGTGTACTTTAAGATTGATAATGTCATTGGCGCTTCGGTTCCACCAATCATTGGTGGCCAGGGTATCCAATTTTTCAAAAGGGGCCTTGACGGGAGGTATGGGTGGGGCCATTTTCTTTTTGTCGGCACATGCCGTCACAAGTACAAGCCCGAAGGCTACAATAGGGAGTGTAGCGAAAGCTTTTGCTACCAAGATCTTTGATGGGAATGTAAACAAGTGCAAGGGATTTAGTGTGAATGGATAAGGTATGGGTTATTTTTTTTCTTCCAAGTTGACATTGATCATCCATTGAATGCCAAATTTGTCCGTAAACATACCAAAATAGGCATTCCAAAAACTATCATGTAGCGGCATGGTGACCTTTCCCCCTTTGGAAAGCTGGGCAAAGATGCGGTCGGCCTCTTCCTTGGTATCGGTATTGATTGAGATGGAAAAATTAGTGCCCTTTTGGAGTCCTTGGGCCCATTCCCCGACAGAATCGCTCCCCATCAATATGGTATCCCCACCAATGGGGAGTGAGATATGCATAATAAGGTGCTTATCCTTTTCATCTATGGGTGGCATGCCCTCTTGGGGTGGCATCTCGGAAAATCGACCTACATATGGGAATTCCCCCCCAAAGACTGATTTATAAAAAGTAAAGGCTTCCTCACAATTTCCATTAAAGGTCAAATAAACATTTACGGTTGTCATTTTAATCTTTTGAAGGTGTTGGTTTTACAAGATACCTAAGTTTTTTGTTTGGGGCAAGGGAGGTTGTGGTTTACAAACTATGGGCATAAGGTAAACCAAGAAGGTTACATTTATGGACCCAAGTTTCGGAAGTGGTCTTGGTTGATTTTGTCGATATAATCCAATAATTCTTCCCTTCCCATTTTCTTTAGGGAGGAAGTAATAAAATAGGGGGGGAATTCGGCCCAGGCACCCTGCAATAGAACATCTTTGTATACCCTTATGTTTGTATGGACCATCTGGGGCTTTAGTTTATCGGCCTTGGTGAAAACAATGGCAAATGGAATGGCGTTCTCGCCCATCCATTGCATAAAATCCGTATCAATTTTCTGGGGCTCGTGCCGTATGTCCACCAATACAAAACCACACACCAATTGTTTGCGTTTCTGGAAGTAGTGGACAATGTACTTTTGAAAGGTCTTTTTTTCTTTTTTTGATGTACGGGCATAACCATATCCCGGAAGGTCTACCAAAAACCAGTTGCCATTGATCTTAAAATGATTGATGAGCTGTGTTTTACCAGGTCTTCCAGAAATCTTGGCCAAGCTTTTTTGGCCGGTCAACATATTGATGAGCGAAGACTTGCCCACATTGCTACGACCAATAAAGGCGTATTCGGGCAGAGGCTCATTGGGGCATTTGGCCACATCCGAATTGCTCATTACAAATTCTGCTGAAAGAATCTTCATTTTTGGTGGGTGTCAAATGGTGAATTTGGGTAGGCAATCCCCAACGTTCCGATAGTCCGGGACCCAATGCCTGCTTAAAACCCCCTTTTTTCAAGCCAGTCCCCCAACAATCGGTTGAACTCGTCAGGATGTTCCATCATGGGGGCATGTCCACATTTATCAATCCAATATAGGTCAGAATCAGGGAGAAGTTCATGGAACTCCTCCGCCACGTTCGGAGGGGTGACCGTATCGTTCTTTCCCCAAATAATACAAGTAGGGGTACGCATATGGGGCAGGTCCTTGGCCATATTGTGTCGAATGGCACTTTTGGCAATCGCCAATGTCTTGACCAGCTTCATACGATCATTGATAGTGGCAAATACCTCATCAACAATTTCCTTGGTGGCCACCTCAGGGTCATAAAAAACATCTTGTGCCTTCTTTTTTACAAACTCATAATCACCCCGTTTGGGATACCCATCCCCCATGGCGCTCTCGTATAATCCCGAACTTCCCGTAATTACAAGGGCTTTGACCATATCGGGATACAATTTGGTATGAAGTAGTCCTATATGTCCTCCCAAGGAATTTCCCAAAAGAATAACATCCTTGAGCCCTTTGTGCTCAATGAAGCGCTCTAAAAATTTGGCAAAGCTCTTTACGTTGGTCTTGATGACCGGCATACTGTAAATGGGGAGTTCAGGGACCAAT
>JBFOLQ010000096.1:0-2682 GCA_040830145.1 Flavobacteriaceae bacterium
AGAGGTAATCCTTACCAACATCCTGTCCAAGCACGGTGGGATTCAGAATATGGTTTTCCATCCTTCGTTTGGACAGGATGTTGGTAAGGATTACCTCTATGTGTACTATGTCCATAGACCGGATGATGCCGGAGCCAGTGCTCCTTATTATGACAGATTGAGCAGATTTACTTGGAATGGGACCCATTTTGGGGAAGAGAGTGAGTTGATATTGATCAATCAATATGATGTCTCCCGGGGCCATGACGGTAGCGGTCTGGCCTTTGGAAGTGACGGTTTTTTATATGTGACGGTTGGGGATGAGGGCACACAGAATGCCGCGGCAACCCCACATGTACAAAAAATAAATGATCGGTTTCGGAGTGGCGTCTGGCGGATTGATGTAGACCAACAGGGAGGGTCCATCAGCCACCCCATACGGAGACAACCCAAGCAATCAACGGTTCCAGCAGGATGGGACAACTCCTATACACAGGGTTATTTTGTTCCCTATGGCAACCCTTGGGACAACCCTGATGGAAGTGTATTGGATGAATACTATGCTTTGGGGCTTCGCAATCCGTTTAGGATGACATACGATTCGCCCACCAATACCTTTTGGATTGGCGATGTGGGGGGATCGGGAGGAGAGGAGATCAACCTGATGGACAAACCGGGGCTTAACTTCATGTGGAATTATGCGGCTGGTCCCGGACTCACGGGTTTTTCACCGGTTCCAAACCCTTTGATCGGGGAAGAGCGCCCTCCTTTGCACCATTACAATTTCTCGGGGGGAAGAGCGGTTATTGGAGGTTATATATATAGAGGCGATAAGATACCATCGTTACGGGGAAAATACATTTATGGAGACAATGTAAAAACCTCCATTCATGCCATATCCTTGAATGAGTCCTTGGAAAATCAGGGTGCGGAGACCTTGGTTACCGTAGGCGGGGGGCGACTGTTCAGTGGTATTAGCTCCTTTGGACTGACCCACAGCGGCGAGTTATTGGTACTAAAGTTATCTGGGGGAATAGCTGGGGTTGGCAAGATTTACCGCATAGCCCCCAAATTGGTGACCGATGTATCGGAGATGCCGACCACCTTGTCCCAAACGGGTGTCTTTAGTGACCTTAGTGGATTGGTTCCCTCCAACGGATTTATCCCCTATGATGTGAATACGCCACTCTGGACCGCAGGTACCCTTAAAAAACGCTGGATAGCCCTCCCCAATGATGGTCAAATAGATACGGTCGATGAACGGATAACCTATAGTGAAACAGGTCCTTGGGGTTTCCCCATTGGAACGGTATTGGTAAAACATTTTGGGATGCCTTCCGGTAAAAAACTGGAAACCAGGATATGGATACACGGCGAGGATGGTATTTGGTTTGGGGCCTCCTATAAATGGCGGGAAAACGGTGCGGAGGCGGATCTTCTTATTGAGGGAGGTACGGAAACCTTACAAATTGATGGTGAGTCGTTTACCTACCAATATCCCTCATCATCACAATGTTATGATTGCCATAACCAAATATCAGGTTGGGTCCTGGGCTTCAAAACATCACAGCTGAATGGTAATGCATATTACCCCACTACGGGTAGAACGGCAAACCAATTGGAGACCCTGGGACATTTGGGTTTTATACCGCAGTTGAATACTGATAATGTGCTTACGTCGGTGGCGGTGGATGACCACTCCCAATCCTTGGAGATTCGGGCCCGTTCCTATTTGGATGCCAACTGTGCCCATTGTCACCAACCTAGTGCCAACGAGGCTTTTTTTGATGCACGATTGGGAACACCCTTGACCAATCAAGGACTGATCAATGGGAAAATCAAGTCGGAGCTTTACGACTATGGGGATTTGGTCATTGCAAAAGGGGATGTGGGCCGTTCTGCCCTCCACAACCGAATGAATACCATGGATTCTGAGGCAGCCATGCCACCCTTGGCCAAAGGCCGTATTGATAGGGAGGCCGTTCAACTCATTCATAATTGGATTACTTCCTTGGAGGCAGATTGCGGTGCCCAAACCGAGTCTGGGGTACTGGGGAATGCCCCTGTAGCAGATGCTTCCTTTGTGGATGCACACAGCCCTATCATGATGGTGAATAGAACCGATGGTTATGAAAATACAGGCAATGGGACACTAAAAATATGTGTTGGGAATTTTGAATTTTTTGCAAAACGGTTGGGTAATCCGGTGACTCCAATCCTGGCAAAGGTCAAAGGGGAAAACGATTTTCAGGTGGTGGCCATTGGCGAAACACGCACTCCCAATGACTATGTAGTGGGGAGCAATTCGTTCAATTTTTCAGATGCCTTCAATACGACCATCGTATTGGCTCCTGGTGAAAAACTGGTACCTGGTTTTATGGATGCCAACCCTGATGGATCGGGAGGGGAACAGGGAAAAGGTGTCATTCCAGCAGTGGTGGGTACTGGACAAGATGATATATGGACCACATACAATACGGGAACGCATCCCTCGGTTCGTTTGGGATTGCCCCCCATTCAGGGATTGGGAGTGAGAAACCATTTGAGCAGGAGTTATCAGTTCGCCATTGATTTTACCATAGCGGATGTACAGGAACGAACCAACCTTGCTTTGAACAAACCCACCCAACAATCATCCACAGGATACGGAGGCCATTCCGAGAAAGTGGTGGACGGGAATAGGAATGGGGTGCATAGTGCAGG
>JBFOLQ010000097.1:0-2539 GCA_040830145.1 Flavobacteriaceae bacterium
AAAAATAAGTATCGAGGGGGCTTCGGCGACCACTTTATCCAATAATGATGGGCATTTCACTTTTGTATCCACTATGCAAGGAGAACAAACACTAAGGCTGGAATCCCCAGAATTTTCCACTCGGCGTGTCCCCTTGGTTTTGGAAGAAGGCACTTTCATTGACTTGGGACCCCTATACCTAGAAGTTGACTTCACAATTGAAAAGGCTGATAATCTTATCATTTTGGCTCAAACAGAACTTGATAGCGATGAGGCAACCTTTATGCCCAATGGTTGGTTACAGGCCATGCGCGATGTATTTCTTTCAAGGGCAGCCTTTGATTTTGGACAGGCATTTTTTAGGGTAAGGGGCTATGATGCCAATAGGGGCGTGGTCTTGCTTAATGGGGTGCCAATGAATAAAATGCTTGATGGCAGACCACAGTGGAACCATTGGGGAGGTCTCAATGATGTGGTTAGGAACCAGGAATTCACCAACGGTCTTGCTCCATCTGATTTTGTCTTTGGAGGTGTTTTGGGAAACACCAATATAGATATGCGGCCATCTCGGCTCCGCGATGGATTTCGGTTTACTACTTCGGCATCAAACCGCACGTATACCGGCAGGGTTATGGCGTCCTATAATTCGGGTGTTGATGAAAAAGGATTGTCATACATGATATCGGCTTCAAGAAGATGGGGCAAACAAGGGTATATGGAGGGAACATTGTACGATGCCCATTCCCTTTTTGGCAGTTTGGAATATCGCTTAGACTCAAGGAATGTGTTGCTTTTTACCTCCATTTATGCACTAAATCGTAGAGGAAGGGCCTCAGCCATCACGGAAGAAGTTTTTGATTTAGTGGGGAAACGATATAATCCGTATTGGGGATATCAAAATGGTAAGATTCGAAACGCTAGGGAACGAAGAATAGCTGAACCCTTTTTTCAGGTCAACCATTATTTCAGTACGGGAAATTTACAGTGGAACACCTCGGTTGCCCACCAATTTGGAAAACATGGGCGTAGTCGTCTGGGGTACTATAACGCCCCTAATCCTGATCCTACCTATTATCGCTATCTGCCCAGTTTTTATATCAATAGTCCGATTGGTGGCAATTTCGAAAGTGCCAATACGGCCAAAAAGGCTTTTTTGGCCAATCCGCAAATGAACTGGAGTAAAATCTACACTGCCAATCACAATACATCCTCTTATGTACTGTATGATGATATGGTCAATGAAAATAGGTTTATGGCCTCATCAACGGCCAATGTTAAGTTAGGGGATTACATTTCATTGGACACAGGCTTCCATTTACAATCGTCCCGCTCCAAAAATTATGCAGTGATTGTGGATTTGTTCGGGGTAAAATCCCACCGGGACATAGATCCTTTTTCCAATACTAGAAACGATTTGGACTCAGCGATTGAGAAGGGAGAGGACGATATTTTCAATTATCACTATAGACTGAATGCCATGCAGTGGAACACCTTTGGTCAAATACGAATGGATCGTTCAAAATGGGCGGCATTTGTCGCTTTTGATTATTGGGCAGCCAACTACCAACGGGAGGGTATTTTTAGAAATGAACGATTTGTAGACAGTTCATTGGGGAAGGGAGAGAGATTGACCTTTTCAGGTTATGGCCTCAAGGGAGGGGCAACCTATAAGATTACCGGGAGACATTGGACCACGGTCAATGCACTGAGGGCCCAAAGGCCTCCAACGGTGAGAAATTCCTTTGTAAACCCTCGAGAGAACAATCAGGTTGTTCCCATGCCACAATTGGAAACCATTACCTCCATTGATGCCAATTATTTTATTCGAATGCCCAATATACTGGGAAGGTTGACAGGGTATCACACCCGTTTTCAAAATACCACGGATATTAATTTTTTCTACATAGATTCAGGGTTGGGGTCTGACTTTGTACAGGAAGTGCTCACTGACTTTGACAAATTACATATGGGAGTTGAACTAGGGGTTGAATATCAAGTTTCATCTTCGGTAAAACTGACATCGGTCATGGCCTTTGGAAAATATCTTTACGCCAATGACCCAAGGGTGGCGATTAATTTTGATCCAGGGGTCAGGGACGGACAGGGCCAACAGCCCATTGACCCAACCGGGACCGTTGACCTGGGATATGCCAAAATTAAAGGGTTAAAATTGGGGCAAGGCCCACAAACGGCCGTTTCCATGGGGATAGAATATCGTGACCCCAACTATTGGTGGATAGGGGGCACTATGAATTACCTATCTGATAATTATGCACAGCTTTCTCCGATTTTACGAACAGAAAGTTTTTATCTGAATCCAGAAACTGGGGAACCCTTTCCTGATGCAACCCCAGAGAATGTGAACAGGTTATTGGCCCAAAGACCTTTGGATAGTTTTTACCTCCTGAATTTGATTGGGGGGAAATCTTGGATGCGAAAAGGCTTATATGTGAGTGTATTTGCCAGTATAAACAATCTCTTTGACGCCAGTTTTAGAACTGGAGGGTATGAACAGGCCAGAAATGGGAACTATGGACAAATGTATCAGGATAAGCTGAGT
>JBFOLQ010000098.1:0-7558 GCA_040830145.1 Flavobacteriaceae bacterium
CATCCAGCACATCCATGGGAAAACCAGTGGGGAAAGCATAGTGTAGACGAATCCATTCAATTCCCTCCACTTGCACCAATCCCTCCAGTAATGTGGCCAACCTTCTTTTTCCATACAGGTCTATCCCATAATACGTGAGATCCTGGGCAATCAGAATAAGTTCCTTCACCCCATTTGAAGCCAGTTTTTGGGCCTCGGTCACCAGTTCCTCAATGGGTTTGCTACGATGCTTGCCCCGCATCAATGGAATGGCACAGAAGGAACAGGGGCGGTCACAACCCTCTGCGATTTTTAAATACGCATAGTTCTTTGGGGTGGTAGTGAGTCGTTCCCCAACCAGTTCGTGCCGGTAGTCAGCTCCTAGGGCCTTTAATAGATTGGGTAGGTCCGTGGTTCCAAAATACGCATCCACATCGGGGATTTCCTTTTGTAAATCAGGTTTATAGCGTTCACTGAGGCATCCCGTCACAAAAACCTTGTCAACCTCCCCAGCCTCCTTTTTTTGAACATATTGCAGTATGGTGTTCACGCTTTCCTCCTTGGCATTGGCGATAAAACCACAGGTATTGATAACCACTACATTGCCTTCCCCTTCATGGACCACCTCCTTGCCACTGGCACGCAATTGCCCCATGATCACCTCAGAATCATATATGTTCTTGCTACAACCCAAGGTGACCACATTTATCCTGTTTTTATGTATTGACTTTGTTCGCATAAACTTCCCTATGGCTTCAAAAATCAGTGTAGGTCATTTTTCCATGATCACCTTCCACTTTCGAATATTCTTTTCGTTCATCCTTACAAACTCATCCTTTCCAAGTGCTGCTGCCAGTTGTAACGATTTTCTTGCGGATTTGATGGCCTCCCCAAAGGCTCCCAAATCGGCTTCTACCAATGACTTGACACGATGGAAATAGTACGTGTCCCCACCCAGTTCCAGGGCCTTATTGAGATAGTCCAAGGCACGCCCGGGCTCTTGGCCCTGTTCTTGTAGATAACGTGCTGCCTCATAGTATGTTTGGGCCGTGGGATGTGCTCTTAGTTGCTCGGTAATCCGCTGCTGCATTACTGCGTCCGTATCCACGGAAAAGGGAATGGTCACTTTGGTACGCGCCCAAATGAGGTTCATTTGGGCCGAATTGTGGGTGATACTGTCAAACGAAATTGAAAAGGTCTCCTGATGGCATCCCATTTTTTGGGGTTTTACCTTAATACGGAACAAATCTTCCAACGGGTCGTAAGCCTTACGGCCATCGCCCCAATGGGTGGTATTGGTATGAAAGGCAATCTGCCACTCGTTCTCTTCCGGAAAAGCGTATAAGGCGTAGGTTCCCTTGGACAATCCGTGCCCCATCACCTCCATATCCACATCTACGGTGACCTTGGTGCTTTCATTGGCCCCTACCCGCCATATACGTCCGTAGGGGACCAGACCGGGTGTTCCATCCGGTTGGTTCCCAAAAATATGTCGTCCTTTGGCCGAGGGCCTGGAATACACAACTGTTATCTGTGATAGCCCTACCATTTGCCGTACCTCTGAAAGCGGACTCGCTTTGGGATGGGGAACCTGCGCAGTTCCCCTGACCGCACAGAAAAGAAAGGCCATTGCCATCAACCACCTCATTCCCCTACCTTAAAAAAAGAATCGACAAATTCAAACTTGTTGAACACCTGTAGGTCCTCAATGCCCTCACCTACCCCAATGTACCTCACTGGAATCTGAAATTGGTCCGAAATACCAATGACCACACCGCCTTTGGCCGTGCCGTCAAGTTTGGTAACGGCCAAACTGCTAACCTCAGTGGCCTTGGTAAATTGCTTGGCCTGTTCAAAGGCATTCTGTCCTGTGGATCCGTCCAACACCAACAGAACATCATGGGGGGCATCCGGTACTACTTTTTGCATGACCCGCTTTACCTTTGACAACTCGTTCATCAGATTGATCTTGTTATGCAATCGTCCAGCGGTATCAATCAAGACCACATCGGCATTATCGGCCACAGCGGAGTTCAATGTATCAAATGCCACGGAAGCGGGATCACTCCCCATTTTTTGCTTTACAATGGGTACCTCAACCCGATCGGCCCATACTTGCAGCTGGTCTATGGCCGCGGCCCTAAAGGTATCCGCGGCGCCCAACACCACCTTCAGTCCTTGCTGCTTGAACTGATGGGCCAGTTTGCCTATGGTCGTGGTCTTGCCCACACCATTTACGCCGACCACCATGATCACATACGGTTTCTTGTCTTCCAATGCATCAACATCGGCTTCCTCACCAGCATGGGTCTCTGCCAATAGGGCGGCAATCTCTTCCCGTAGGATTCCGTCCAACTCATCCGTCCCCATATATTTATCCCGCGCCACACGGGCCTCAATACGCTCAATGATCTTTAGGGTAGTATTCACCCCTACATCAGAAGTGACCAATACTTCTTCCAGATTATCAAGTACATCGTCATCTACCTTAGACTTCCCCGCGACCGCCTTTCCCAGTTTGGTGAAAAAGCTGGTCTTGGATTTTTCTAGGCCCTTGTCCAGGGTCTCCTTTTTTTTCTTTGAAAATATATTTTTGAATAGACTCATCTGCTTTCTACAATATTTGGCAATGGGAGCCCAAATATATGAAATGGGAAAAGACTTTTGGATATGGGGCACAGGGTAAAACATGGGGCATCCATGGCAGGAAACAAACCTGGATCCCCAAACCTGACAGGGGCGTTTAGGGAACCAGTCCCTTTCCCCATTCGTTCAACTCCCAAAGGACTTTTACCAAACCCCTTCCCAGGTCCGTCAGTTCATACTCCACCCTCGGTGGTAGTTCATTGAAGGACGTCTTTGTCAATAGCCCATCATTGACCATTTCGGATAGTTGCTGGTTCAATACGCGTCGATCAACCTTCCCGATGCCCCTAAGGAACTCACTCGGGCGTTTCTTTCCCTCATGTATTTGCCAAACAATGGCTATTTTCCATTTACCACTGATGGTATTGACCGCCTTTTCCAATGGACAGTTTTTTTCTTCTCCCGTGGATGTCCCTAGTTCCATATTATTGACTTTTTTATCCCATAGTGACCTTTTTATGCGGTATTGCAAGCCATTTCGCATCCGCATAAATTTGCCGTGAACCAACGGTAAAAATATGAATGTTCTTAGAATAGACTCCAGCGTACGATTGGAAAATTCCAAATCCAGGCAGCTTACTGATTTCTTTCTCAAAGTATTAAAAAAACAAGACCACCATTCACTAAAAATACGGGATGTGGGAATGACTCCCCCTACATTTCCGACCGATTCGTTTATCAAGGCCAATTACACCCCCGCAGAAAACCGGACCCCTGAAATGGAACAATTGTTAAAACCTTCCGATATATTGATCGATGAGCTATCTTGGGCCGATAAGATCGTTATTGCGTCCCCTATGTACAATTTCTCCATTTCAACCCCTTTGAAGGCCTATGTGGACTCCATTGTGAGAATAGGAAGGACTTTTTATATGGATGAAAGTGGACAAATGGGGGGATTGTTAAAAGATAAAAAGCTCCTGGTAATTACGTCCAGGGGCGCCATGTCATACCAAAAAGGCGGGACCTTGGAACATTTAGATCATCAAGAAGGGTATCTCAGGACCGTATTTCAGTTCATGGGAATCACGAACATCACCTTTGTGCACGCAGAAGCCCAGGATTTTGGCGCAGATGAACTAAAAGTCCATAATCTCCACGTCGCCAAACAACAACTCTCGCAACTTTCCCGTGTATGGTAAGCAAGGAAATAATGACCAGAAAGGGGGCCAGAAAACAGGAGGATATCCCCGAACAGGTATTACTATTGCTCAATAAGGGAGACATAGAAACGGTAAACCTTACCGAATGGCTTGCCATTGACCATGTACAACTCATCAGGGAAAACCTCCCTAAAATTGGTGTCCCACAAGACGTCATGGAACACCTTGCCTCTACCTTGGACACCCCAAAAAAACGGTCCGCCATGAACTGTATAAAACAGATTGGGGAGCTATTGTACCAATCATATGGCCATTGCGAAGAACTGTTGGCCCTCTTTGAAAAATTGGCCTCCTATAAATCTGATAGTATACGATGCTATGCCCCTTATCTTATTTCATTAAATACGGATTTGGACATTGGGGAAAAACTCAAGTATGGCATGCCATTGGCTGCTGACAAGCATTTTGGGGTTAGGGAGGTCGTTTGGATGGCGCTGCGCCCAGAAATTGAACCCCATCTGGATGAAGTCATCAACCTATTGAGTCGTTGGGCAGAACACCCCGATGGAAATATACGACGGTTCGCTTCTGAAATTACGAGACCAAGAGGGGTCTGGTGCAAGCATTTGGAACGTTTGAAAACGACACCTGAGCTTGCCTTGCCCATCTTGGAAAAATTAAGGTCCGATTCCTCTTCATATGTCCGGGACAGTGTGGGGAACTGGTTAAACGATGCCAGCAAATCCCAACCCAATTTCGTCATTGCGCTTTGCCAAAGATGGGAGCGCGAATCACCTACCCCAGAAACGCAAAAAATAGTCAAAAGGGCAAAACGTACCATCAATGGTGTCAACCCATAGTTCCCCCTGAATGAAAAGGGAGCTGTAAGCAGGGAATTCCAATAGGGGCCGTAGTTATTCAAAAATCCTATTGAGGTAGAATGGGGCCATATCGCAACTGGAAAAATAAAGAGTCCTGCAACTGGCTCTTTTACGGATTCCCATAAGGGATCATAAGCATCCTTTCGAAATAAAAAAAGCTCAAAAATATGGGAAGTATCGTATCGCATTTTATGAAAATACAGGATTTCTCCCGCCTAATCATGAGGCCCTTAAAATTAGGTCACCAAGGAAGGAAGTGTACAATCATCGTTTAACCCCATCATTTTACCGAAAAAAAATATTCCAACATCTTTTGGGCCGTTACCTTGGTCCGGCATTTGCCATAATAGGGTGAAATTTATTCTGGCGATGCTTCCCAAATCTATTGAACTTTAATCTACACGCCTATGAAGTGCAGGATATTTACGTATATCTTACCCTTTTTCCTTATTTCTTTTCAAAATACCCAAGCCATTGCTACTGATAATGGTGAAGAAAGGGGCAAAAGTAAATCCCAGGCCACAAATCATACAAAGGAATCAAAGGAGGTTTTTCCATTTGAAAATTATGTGGAAATCACCCCTGGTGATTTTAACCTTGGGTCAGAGGGATATGACTATAACGTTTCAGCTGACATAAGCAGTAAATTCGGATTGCCATCGGGCAGTGTCAATATTACGGCAAGTGGCGCTGATGTACGTTTTAAAAATGGTGCGTACAAATGGTCACTACGTGAGCAGGGAGACAAAAAAACATCCTTTACCATCTCCGGTACCAAAAAAGTAATGATCAGGGCATTCCATGGTGGGGCCATTGAGGCAAATGACTCTGAAGGCTTCCATTCTTTGGATGGGGCCAAGTTTCAATTGACCTCTACTTTGGCAAATGGAATCACGGACCAAAGTTCTGGCAATACCTATCAAGTAAAGAACACGACAAATTCCAAAATATTCTCGGATGACTTTATCTGGGATTCCCAGGGATCGGCCTCAAAAATCCAATTTTTCAGCAATACATCCGGAAACTCAGGAATCAGGATATACCTACAACCGTATGCGAGTGACAGCGATGGTGACGGCATAGAGGACGAAGTGGACAACTGTCCGTTCACATCAAATGCGAACCAAGCTGATTCGGACAACGATGGCATAGGCAACGTCTGTGATGACACTCCCAATGGAAACAGTTCGGACTGTTCGGGCAATTCAGTACCCAATATCGCCATCAACCCTTCCGATCTCGGTATTTTCAGTGAGACCTTCAACAGTAACAATCAAAGAGACGTCAGTGGAAAGTTTGGGCTTCCCACTGGAAGTGTGATCGTTACCCTAGATGGAATGGACGTACGATACAGGAATGGTGTCTATAAATGGTCATTACGGCAAGCGGGTGACAAAAAGGCAAACGTCACCATCTCCGGGACTAGGCAGGTCATCATTACCGCGGTACACGGTGGGGCACTTCAAGCTGGGCGACAAGATGGAATCCATTCCTTGGATGGGGTCCAGTACCAACTAAAGTCCACATTGGCCAACGGTATCATCAACCAAAGCTCTGGGAATACCTACCAAGTCAAGAACAATACTGCAAATAAGATTTTTTCAAACTCCTTTATCTGGGAATCCACAGGTGCTGCCAAACGCATTCAGTTCTTTAGTGACGCTGATGGGAACTCTGGGATTTCCTTTACCCTCACCCTTGTCAATGATGATTGCGATGGGGACGGAAACCCCAATAGTACCGATCCCAATCCAAATAAGCCCGTGGCCAACAATGATGCTTTCAACGCTCCCTATGGGCAGGCCACATCTTATGACATCCTGGCCAATGACGATTTCCTTGAAAATGATGGTAATACGATTACAAAAGCGGGAGGGACCGCCAATGGAAGTGTATCATTCAACCCAGTGACAGGAGACATCACCTATACCCCTGCCAATGGCGAACAAGGTACTAAGGTAACCGTAACGTATAAAGTATGTCAAGGCACTGTATGTGCCACCGCCACGGTCACCATTACTGTTGGTGAGGATGCCGATATGGACGGGGACGGAACACCTGCAACGCAAGACGATAACGACAACGACCCTTGTATCGACTATACCGTAGGGCAAGAGGTGGGGACAGGATCCCAATGGGCTACCTCCGATTGTGATGGTGACGGGGTCACCAACGGCAATGAAAGAAATCCGAACAACGGCGGGGTTACCGATCCGTATGACCCATGTGACTTCAATATTAGTGAGGCCACCGTACAACCATCAAATGAATGGAATGCCCGGGACTGCGACGGTGACGGAGTGACCAATGGCCGGGAACTCTCTGACAATACCGATCCGTTGGACAACTGTGACTATATTGCCAGCAGTGTTACCTTGGCACCTTCGAACGAATGGAAGGCAAGGGACTGTGACAATGACGGTGTCAACAATGGCACCGAGACCACCGACGGTACCAATCCACAAAATCCTGACACCGATGGGGACGGCGTGAACGACGGGGATGAAAAAGGGGATGGAACCAACCCGTTGGACAACTGTGATTACATCGCCAGTAGTGTCACCTTGGCACCTTCGAACGAATGGAAGGCAAAGGACTGTGACAATGACGGTGTCAACAATGGCACCGAGACCACCGACGGTACTGACCCTAAAAACCCCGATACCGACGGGGACGGCGTGAACGACGGGGATGAAAAAGGGGATGGAACCAATCCTTTGGACAACTGTGACTACATCGCCAGCAGTGTTACCTTGGCACCTTCGAACGAATGGAAGGAAAAGGACTGTGACAATGACGGTGTCAACAATGGCACAGAGACCACCGACGGTACCAACCCAAAGAAGACCGAAACAGAGGGGGAAGGCGAGAAAGAGGGGAAAGAAAAAGAGGACGAAAGACAAACAATGGAGAACTGAGAGTACAGCGACAGAGGCAGTAACATGGAAC
>JBFOLQ010000099.1:0-3186 GCA_040830145.1 Flavobacteriaceae bacterium
CTCGTCCGCTTCATGCACCACCAATGCCATTACCCCCATATTAAAGGTCGTTGAGGACTCCTTGGGTATCAAAAAAGGGCATTTGGAAACTATTCACGCCTACACCAATGACCAAAATTTGGTGGATAATATGCACAAAAAATACCGCAGGGGACGTGCCGCTGCCCTCAATATGGTCATAACCGAGACCGGGGCCGGTCAGGCGGTGGCCAAGGCCCTTCCCTCCCTGCAGGGCAAACTGAGCAGTAATGCCATAAGGGTTCCCGTTCCCAATGGATCCCTGGCCATCCTGAACTTGGAAATAAAGAACAAGACTTCACTGGATACGGTAAACACCATCTTAAAAAAATATGCCCTTGAGGGGGAATTGGTAGAGCAAATAAAATATTCACTGAACCAGGAAATGGTCTCCAGTGACATCATCGGCACCTCTGCCCCTGCTATTTATGACAGTAGGGCCACCATCGTCTCAAAAGATGGAAAAAATATTGTACTCTATGTTTGGTACGATAATGAATATGGATATTCCCATCAAGTCATACGACTGGCCAAGTACATCGCCAAGGTAAGGCGCTATACATATTACTAGACGCTGATATCGGGCGTCAGACGGATTAAACAAGTCCGATTGAAGGGGACCGCCATGCGCGGCCCCCTTCAATTTTTTTTCGTAATTAATTTTATTAAAGTAAATTAGTCACCCCCAAATGATTGCGATACTTAAAATTGAAACATGAAATTGTACCGTATCCTGCTCGTTGCCATATTTTTACTTGCATTCCATCCCCTAATTGCCCAGGATTCCCAAGAGAGCAAGAAGCTATCCTTGGATGAAGGGCCCATCAGTGACCAGTTTGAGTATATCTCCAAACGGTCAGGCAATTACAGGGCCGATGGCATACGGTATGAAGTGGTTCGCGAGGCGAATCTGTTCAAATTGAAAAATAATGTTTTGGACAGTATCACGGCCCTGACCCAAAAAAATACAGCGCTCAACAAGACCATCAACGAACAGGAAAAGAGCATCACCACGCTGAATCAAAAGTTGTTGGAGACCACCAATAATTTAAATGCCGTTTCCAATGAAAAGGATAATATTTCCTTTTTTGGCAAACCACTTTCAAAGGGCACTTTTAAAGCCATTTTGTGGTCTATTATTTCCGTACTATTGCTGCTGACCCTATTCTTTATATATAAGTTTAGGCATAGCAATGTACTTACCCATGAGGCCAAGAGTTCTTTGGCCGACCTGGAAAAGGAATATGAGGACCATAGAAGACGTGCACTGGAACGCGAACAAAAGATAAGCAGGGAATTGCACGACGAACGCAACAAAAACCGTAAGATAAAATAGCCTCCTCCAGCAAAGCCATAACGATTGAACGGGCAGGATTGGGACAGATGGCCGACTTGGCTCCCTTGTTTGATGCATATCGGGTCTTCTACGGACAAAAGCCCAACATCAAGGCTGCGGTGGATTTTCTTATAGAACGGTTCAAGAACAAGGACAATGTTGTATTCATAGCTTACCACAAGGGCAAAGCCGTTGGCTTTACCCAACTTTATACTACCTATTCATCTGTGAGCATGCAAGCTTTTTATATCCTCAATGACCTTTATGTTGATATGGAATACCGTAATAAGGGAATAGGGGAAGCCCTATTGGGAAGAGCACAAGAACAGTGTACGCGTATGGACTATAAGGGATTGGCCTTGGAGACGGCCGTTGACAACCCGGCACAAAAACTATATGAGCGTTTGGGGTGGAAAAAGGATTCACACTGTTTTCATTACTTTTGGAGCGCAACCTGAGCAGCTGTCCACCATGCGAATAGATATTATTACCGTTCTGCCCGAACTGCTCCGGAGTCCCTTCGGTGCCTCCATCCTTAAAAGGGCCATTGACAAAGGATTGGTACAGGTACATTTACACAACTTAAGGGACTACACATCCAATACCTACAAACAAGTTGACGATTACCAATATGGAGGTGGTGCGGGCATGGTACTCATGATAGAACCCATTGACAGATGTATCTCCCAATTGAAATCGGAACGAAAGTACGACGAAGTCATCTATATGACGCCCGATGGGGAGACCCTCAATCAAAAAATGGCAAACAGTCTTTCCCTCCAAAAAAATATCATTGTACTCTGCGGCCATTACAAAGGCGTAGATCAACGTGTTCGTGATAGCTTGATTACCCGTGAAATATCGGTGGGGGACTATGTATTGTCCGGTGGGGAGTTGGGTGCTGCCATTCTATGTGATGCCGTAATAAGGCTTATTCCCGGAGTGTTGAATGATGGTACCTCTGCCTTGACCGATACCTTTCAAGATAATCTTCTGGCACCTCCGGTCTACACCCGCCCTGCCGAATACAAAGGCCTATCAGTGCCTGACATCCTGTTGAACGGTGATTTTCCCAATATCGAAAAATGGCGTGAGGAGCAGGCCTTTGAGCGCACCAAAAAAATACGTCCGGATCTTTTAAAATAGGTGTCGTCCAAAAAAGTAGTTCAAAAAAGATACTTTTTAAAAATAATGCCTAATTTTGCAACTCGAAAAATCAACCTCTGGCGAAAATCGTATATGTTGCTCTTTCAAAACCATAAATTGATATCATGGAATCATTGATCAACTTCGTTGAGGACGAGTTTGTACAGAAAAAAGAATTCCCCAAATTCTCAGCGGGCGATACCATTACCGTATATTATGAAATTAAGGAAGGTGAGAAGACGCGTACCCAGTTCTTTAGGGGAGTCGTAATCCAACGGAGAGGCAGCGGGGCCACGGAGACCTTTACTATAAGAAAAATGTCGGGCACAGTTGGTGTGGAGCGTATTTTTCCCGTCAATATGCCAGCACTTCAAAAAATAGAGGTGAACAAAAAAGGCAAGGTACGTAGGGCGCGTATCTTTTACTTTAGGGGACTTACTGGTAAAAAGGCACGTATTAAGGAAGCAAAATCCTAAACACATCAAACACTATTTTCAAAGGCATCCCAATAGGATGCCTTTTTTTGTTGACAATTGTTGACAAGATGGGTTCATAAGCTGTTTGTAACTATTTTCTGTCCAAAAACTTGGAAATTACCAAAATTTTGCTATATTTAATCATCTGTTTCAAGGGACCTTGCCCGCAAAGGAAGGTTCGAAATAGTTGTGAAGCCAACGTTCTTCATA
>JBFOLQ010000100.1:0-4556 GCA_040830145.1 Flavobacteriaceae bacterium
TGATTCGGATATCCTTGAAATTCTTGAATTGGTGGATTTCAAACTTTCAAAAAGTGAGTTAAGTGCCTTTTTTAGAAAGGAAGGACATCCCAACTATCGGGAATGTGGCGATCAGGTACTACGCAATTTTTTAAACGCATTGGTCCTATTCCTAAGAGGGTCTAAGGAGCAACCCAAAATTCCGGGGGAAGAGCTCCTTAAATTGAAATTGAAACAGTCTGGCCCTTCCAAGTAACGCAATAAAAAAGACCTTGGCTTTATTGACCAAGGTCTTTTTCAGTTTACCGTGTAGACCTACCTACTGAATGCGTACAGGCATGGTGTAAATTCTACCGCGGGGAATTTCATCCGCTTCTACCTTCTGATAATTGAGTTTTCCCTTTATATAGGACTCCAAAAACTCACTTTTGGTATCCACGCTCAGGACAACGATCTCATGGTCCTTGTTGATGGTAAGACGAACGTTTCCGAACATTTCCCCCTCAACGGAGCTCAGGTCCAACTCCCCTAGGTAATTAACAATCTGCGTACGAATTTCCTTCGCAACATTCTTGGCCCCTTTTTTGTCCCCATCGGAATCATTTGCAAAGGATGGGCTTGCAAAAAATAACATTGTAGCGGCGGCAACGATACTCAACTTTTTCATGACTGTTTGTTTTAAAAATTAATAAATGATTGATTGATGATGTTTGTATTAAAGACGGTTTAGATTCAAAACTGTTACATCCCCCCACCCCATTTAACAAATTTTTAATCATTTTTAATGGATTACTATATAAGGTAATGGATACCAACCTATGATACCATGGTAATCACTACCAAAAACGATACAAACGTACCAAGCCCATATGGGATGGTGAAACTGGGAAGGCTTTTTTAACCATCTTTTAAAGATGGTAACATTGTCATAATTTTTAAGGACCCCTATATATTCCAAACAGGTTTTGAATAGTTGTCACGGGGTTTTGAAAAACTGTGAAAGGATTCAAATACAATTACCTTGATCACCCTATTGATTCCAAAAAACGTTCAAAAAAATTGTCATAATATAAAAAGGGCCATGTTATGTAAACATGGCCCTTTTACAGTATATTATATCGGGAAAGATTATCCGAGTACCTCTTCCACCTTATCGGCGGCCTCTTGAAACTGGACCGCAGAATGTACGGCCAGGCCAGAATTATCAATGATTTCCTTGGCCATTTCCGCATTGGTGCCCTGTAACCTTACAATAATAGGTACCTTGATACTATCCCCCATGTTCTTATAGGCATCCACCACTCCCTGTGCCACTCGGTCACAACGAACGATACCACCAAAAATATTGATCAGTATGGCTTTTACATTTGGATCTTTCAATATAATCCTAAATGCTTCCTCGACCCGCTTGGCGTCGGCCGTACCCCCAACATCCAAAAAGTTGGCCGGTTCGCCCCCGGCCATCTTTATAAGATCCATGGTGGCCATGGCCAATCCGGCACCATTCACCATGCAGCCTACATTCCCATCAAGGTCCACATAATTCAGCCCCACGGCCTTGGCTTCCACCTCAATCGGATTTTCCTCTGTGATATCGCGCATTTCGGCATAATCCTTCCTTCTAAAAAGGGCATTGTCATCAATACTGACCTTGGCATCCACTGCCATGATCTTGTCATCCGAGGTTTTTAAAACGGGATTGATTTCAAACAAACTGGCATCACTTCCCACATAGGCTTTATAGAGGGAAGAAACAAATTTTACCATCTCCTTGAAGGCCCCTCCCGATAGTCCTAGGTTAAAAGCCACTTTTCTGGCTTGGAAGGGCATAAGGCCCACAGCGGGATCCACTTCCTCAGTAAATATCAAGTGGGGGGTCTCCTCAGCTACTTGCTCAATATCCATACCTCCCTCCGTAGAATACATGATCATGTTTCTACCCGTACCACGGTTGAGCAGTACGGACATATAAAATTCATTGGGCTCACTGTCCCCTGGATAATAGACATCCTCGGCCACCAATACTTTGTGTACTTTTTTTCCCTCGGCCGATGTCTGGGGCGTAATCAGGTTCATGCCAATAATCTGGCCTGAAAGCTCTTCGACCTCCTTTAGGTTCTTGGCCAATTTGACCCCTCCCCCCTTGCCTCGGCCACCAGCGTGTACCTGGGCCTTGATGACATGCCATCCGGTACCCGTCTCTTCCGTGAGTTTCTTTGCCGCATCAACGGCCTCCGCTGGGGTATGGGCAACGATTCCCCGCTGCACACGCACGCCAAAACTTGCCAAAATCTCTTTTCCTTGGTATTCGTGAAGGTTCATATATTAGATGTCTTAATTATGGGACAAAAATAGAAAACGAAACGTGAACTCGGTAATTAAACTTTCCACACCAACACATTTAAGTGGATTGGTCCAGAACCAACACTCCCGGAACCACTAAATCCCTAGGTGGATTATGGTGAATAATCATTTTTGGGATACTAGCTCATGGCCGTGGGATCCCCTATCTGATAAAGGAGGGACCTAAGTCTTTAGGCCATCAAAGTCCAGGGGGTCAAAATTTTTGAAATGTCCGTTCAAGGCAATGGTCTTCTTGGTCTTGTCCACTTCTTGCAATACCCCAATCACGGTCCTTAGATGGTTTTGGATAAATAGGAGGCGGTCACTTTCACGGGCCAACTGTAGTAATTGGTATTCCTGGGCAAAGGAAAATCCCATCTTATGGGCCAATACATAACTATTGAATTGGTTCAAGGGAATGGGACTATAGGTAACATCCATGCATTCGTACAGTTCCTTAATGTCATCCAACACTTCTGCCTTCAAGGCGTCGGTCCCATCATTTACCGTATCAAGAAACTCCACTTCCCCTCCGGCATAGAGCTTACCATCTAATTGGGGTCGAAACGTCTTTATCCTAAACACCTGCCGTGCTACACAGCGCACGTCCATCTCCCCATTTTCATATGTGGTCACTACTTCGACCAATTGTACTTCCGTACCATAGGCTATGGTCTCATTGATGTATACGGGAATACCAAAGGTAGCGGCCTCGGTTCGGCAATCATTGATCAATTGCTTATAGCGTTCCTCAAATATGTGGAGGGGTACAGTCTCCCCTGGAAAAAAAACAGTCTTTAGTGGAAAAAATGGCAACAGCATGCAACAATTTTTTGCTAATGTACGGATTTATACTCCTTTTACTTTAAAACCCAACATTTCCCAAATATCCACATTCAAGACCGTAAGACGAAGAAAGGGGCTACCTTTGTCATTCCAACGACCGCATGGGTATCATCACGGTTATAATCACAATCCGAAAGTTTTATTTGTAACATTTTGTTTTATTTAAAATAAAATGTGTCGCTTTATTTGTAGAAGCTTCCTGCTTGTCCTAGATTTGTACAAATTTCCGACACATGCAACAGAAAGATCTCCTAAAAATAGCCAAGACCTATGGTGACCCTGTTTATGTATATGATTCAGAAAAGATTGCTTCCCAATATCAACGCTTGACCAAAGCCTTTGGAGGGGTACAAAAATTAAAACTGAACTATGCGGTCAAGGCACTGTCCAACCTGGCGATCCTTAAATTGATGAACAGTCTTGGAAGTGGCCTTGACACCGTTTCGATACAGGAGGTACAATTGGGGCTTTTGGCCGGTTTTAAACCGGAAAACATCATCTTTACCCCCAACGGAGTGTCCTTGGAGGAGATTGAGGAGGCCTCCAAACTTGGCGTCCAAATCAATATTTATAATCTATCCATTTTGGAACAATTTGGGAGCAAGCATCCCGATATTCCAGTGTGCATCCGTATCAATCCACACGTGATGGCAGGCGGAAACTCAAAGATTTCGGTGGGGCATATCGATTCCAAATTTGGAATCAGCATCCATCAAATTCCACATCTGTTGCGCATCGTGGAACTCACCAAAATGAGGATCAACGGAATCCACATGCATACGGGTAGCGATATTTTGGATATAGATGTTTTCCTGTATGCCTCGGAAATCCTATTTGAAACGGCCAAGCACTTCAAGGAACTGGAATTTATAGATTTTGGAAGTGGGTTCAAGGTCCCTTACAAAAAAGGGGATATAGAGACGCATATTGAGGAATTGGGCGACAAACTCACCCAGCGTTTCAATGAATTTTGCAAGGAATATGGAAAGGAGCTTACCCTGGCATTTGAACCTGGGAAATTTTTGGTGAGCGAAGCCGGTTACTTCCTTGCCAAGGTCAATGTGGTAAAGCAGACCACCTCTACCGTCTTTGCAGGAATTGACTCCGGGTTCAACCACCTCATACGGCCCATGTTCTATGGGGCCAATCACCATATTGAAAACCTCTCGAACCCCAAGGGGCGTGAACGCTATTATTCCATAGTGGGCTACATCTGTGAAACCGATACTTTTGGAAGCAATAGGCGAATCAATGAAATCGCGGAAGGGGACATTCTTTGCTTTAAGAACGCTGGGGCCTATTGCTTTACCATGGCCAGTAATTACAACAGTCGCTTCAGGCCGGCCGAGGTGCTTTGGCACAAGGGAAAAGCACATTTGATTAGGAAA
>JBFOLQ010000101.1:0-5231 GCA_040830145.1 Flavobacteriaceae bacterium
AGGGCATGCCGACCCTACCAATGGGATGCGGAGTGACCTAATGGGGGACCCGGGGCCCAAGGAAGGGGGGGTCAATTCACCTGAGGAGGCCAAAAAAGGGGTAATACAACGGGATAAAAATGGGGCCGACGTCATCAAGATTACGGCAACGGGCGGGGATATGAGTGTGGCCAAGAACGGACAGAAGCCCCAATGCACCAAGGACGAACTCAAGGCGCTCGTGGGAACCGCCAAGGACTATGGAATGCTTACCGCGGCCCATGCCCATGGGGATGAGGGGATGCGAAGGGCCATTGAGGCGGGGATAAAGACCATAGAGCACGGTACGTTGATGAAAGAGCCTACCATGGACCTTATGATTGCACACGACACCTATCTGGTACCTACTATTTCAGCCGGTAAGGCTGCCGCCAAAATGGCCGATATACCTGGTTATTTGCCCCCGGTAGTGGCCAAAAAGGCGAAAGAGATTGGCCCTGTAAGTGAAAAAAACTTCAAAAGGGCGTATGAAAAAGGGGTGCCCATCGCTTTTGGAACAGATGCCGGGGTATCTCCGCATGGGGACAATGGCAAAGAGTTCACGTATATGCACGAGGCGGGAATGCCCGTGGGCGATGCCCTAAAATCAGCTACGGTGACCAATGCCGACCTCTTGGGGATGGAGAATCAATTGGGACAATTGAAACCTGGTTTTTTAGCGGATATCGTAGCGGTTGATGACAATCCTTTAGACAATGTTAGAACCCTGGAAAATGCCGTCTTTGTGATGAAGAACGGGGTCATTTACAAGCAATAGGCAATACGTGATGAATTTGCTGCAGGAGGCCCAAAAAGAGAACCTGTTGGGACCCCTTGTTGTCCAACTGCAAAAGGATTTTACCCGTGCCAATATTTCCATAAGGTTGCCTGATGATTGGGAAACCAATCCCGATGGACTCCAGCAGATGGTCCTTGAGAAAGTGTATGTGTTGTTGCTGGAGGATTTTGACGGATATCTCAACCTTATGTACGCCATTGATGTTCCCGAAAGGGATTTCAAAAAGATTACACCCACCGATATTGTGGCAGTGGCTGGCCAAATGAGTGACCTCATTATTGCCAGGGAATTGCAAAAGGTTCGGTTCAAAAAAAACTACGGCCGCTAAGGGCCGTAGGTATGGTATGTTCGTATTCCCTTGAATAAAGGGTATTGCCAGATATGGGAATTCTATTCCATTTTTGACATGATTTTTTCAACATAGGCCTTTGCAATTTCACTGGCCTTTCGGGGGTCCCGTACACTGGTGGTGACCACTGCGGCCAATTGCTTTTCTGGAGATTCATCCAAACTGTAGGCAATGGTCTCCAAAACATAGGTGGTTGATACCGATGTGGAAGTCGATGTAGGGATATAACCTTCAAAGGAATTGTAATAATTCCCGTAGGCATAGGGATACGCGTAATAATCGTAGAAATTACCGTAGTAATCCGGATAGTAGTTTCCATAAAACCCAACGCGGACACCGGACGTATGCGTGCTTACGGTTTTTTGTTTGTCTTTGATGGATGTGAGGACAATTCCGGTAAACCCTTCACTGTCCAGCAAGCTTTTGATCAGGGCCAATCGCTTCTCGGACATTTCCACATTGGGGTGTATTTTGGGGACTTTCATAAAGCTTTCAGTGCATTTTACCCCCATGGCCCTTAATTGCTTTGCAATTTCCTCTTCAAAGGCAATTCGGGCATTGTCGTTTGCCGTTCTTGCAATGACCAGGACATTTTTTGATTTAAACGTTTCAATGACGTTGGCGTCAGCCTTCCACGTATCATACACCTCAATCTTGGAAGATGAACATTGGATCAAGAAGGGGATACAGATAATCAATCCCGATAGTGTCTTAAAAAATTTAATAGTTGGAACCATTTGTATAAGAATATAGTGTTGCTTGAGGGTACAAAAATGCCAAAAAATATGGATTGGCGTACCAGCTATCAAAAAAGTTAAAGTGGGTTTAAAAAAGAGTGTCGGGGCTCCTTTAAAAATACACGCGTACAAAAGGCTCCCAGTCATTGGCATAAATACTCCTTCCCTCATCGTGGAGTAGATTGTACCGAATGCCGAAAGTTACATTGCGTTGGCGGTAGCCGGCACCCACGAACAGGGCCGGGGACCAATAATTATCCTCAATGGCATTGGGTCCCACCCCAGCGGTATAGTTGATGCGCAATTGCTCATATTCGGTGGACAATTGTAAAAAAGGGATGGGATTGTAGAATGCCAATAGTCCCCCACCGTAAGCCACCCTTTTAATATCGTCGTATTTGGCGTAGTTAAAATTGAGGCCTGTGCCCACGGCAAACTGAGGGTTTACCTCATAGAGCGCGCTGGGAAATATGGAGGCATTAAATCCGCCATTGTTGAGCCCAAAGCCCAATCCGCCCCCAAAACGTACATTGCTCCAGAAATTGCTGCCCTGTATCCTAGGGGGATCTTGGGAATAACAGTGGGAATATGTGATGATGGTCAAGAGAAAGATCAACATCAAAGGGAGGTTCAAACGTTTCATGGTAGTGTCCGTAATTTTGTAAATGTGGTTCCAAGATACAGCTAAGAAATGGTAAATGTTGTATTTTTGAATAACTTTTACCGTGAACTCGTGTTGGGTTGTGAAATTCAAACGAGGATATAAGATGTTGTGCTCATTTGAAAATTTTTTAAAGGCATAGTACTGGTGCTGAGCGAATCTGAAGCAGCGCTTTGGGCCAAGAAATTAGGAGAAAATGGGTGTGAACGGTAGATGTATAGTGAATTTTATAACTCAAGACGAGTTCGAAAGATAGGTCAATCGTACTATGGATAAATATTCCTTTTTGAACGCCGCACATACCTCCTTTTTTGCGGAACTATACGATAGATATGTAAAGAATCCCGATACCTTGGAGCCCAGTTGGAGGGCTTTTTTTCAAGGATTTGATTTTGGGATGGAAAGTGCCTTGGATGACCTTGACATCAGCGCTGAAAATGGTTCCCTGACCTTGGCAAATGGGTCAGTGGTGGCTGTTCCCGAATCGGTTCAAAAGGAATTTCAGGTGGTAAAACTGATTGATGGCTATCGTACACGGGGTCATTTGTTTACCAAGACGAACCCGGTACGTGACCGTAGAAAATATACCCCCACCCTTGATATTGGGAACTTTGGCTTGGCACAAGGCGATTTGGATACCGTGTTCAATGCCGGGGAAATCCTGGGTATAGGTCCCAGTACCCTAAGGAACATCATAATGCACCTACAGCGCATTTATTGTGATGCCATTGGGATTGAGTATATGTACATTCGAAAGCCTGAACGGGTCAAATGGATCCAGGATTGGCTGAACGTAAATGACAACCATCCCAATTTTACACCTGAACGTAAAAAGCATATTCTCAAAAAATTGAACCAAGCTGTCTCTTTTGAGGCATTTTTACATACCAAATATGTGGGTCAAAAGCGATTTTCCCTTGAGGGGAATGAATCCTTGATTCCTGCCTTGGATGCCATTGTTGAGAGGGCGGCCGAAAAGGGAGTGGAGCAATTTGTGATGGGGATGGCCCACCGGGGAAGGCTCAATGTACTCACCAATATATTCGGAAAATCAGCCAAGGACATTTTCAGTGAGTTTGATGGGAAGGATTACGAACAGGAAATCTTTGATGGGGATGTGAAGTACCATTTGGGATGGACCTCTGACCGTACTTCTGACAATGGCAATAAGATTAGGATGAACATCGCCCCCAACCCTTCCCATTTAGAAACTGTGGGAGCCGTGGTGGAGGGCATTGCCCGTGCCAAGCAAGATGCCCACTACCAGGACGATTTTTCCAAGGTATTGCCGATTGTGGTTCACGGTGACGCTGCCATTGCAGGGCAGGGGATTGCCTATGAGATGGTGCAAATGGCCACCCTGGACGGGTATAAGACCCATGGAACCATCCATATAGTGGTCAATAACCAAATTGGTTTTACGACCAATTATCTGGATGCCCGTTCCTCTACCTATTGTACAGACGTGGGCAAGGTGACCCTGAGCCCCGTGCTCCATGTCAATGCTGATGATGCTGAGGCCGTGGTGCATTCGGCCTTATTTGCATTGGAATACCGCATGCGGTTTCAACGCGATGTCTTTATTGATTTGCTGGGCTATCGAAAATATGGGCACAATGAGGGTGACGAACCCCGATTTACACAGCCCAAGCTCTATAAGGCGATTGCCAAGCATCCCAACCCCAGGGATATCTATGCCGAAAAATTATTGACCGAAGGTGTTATAGCGGCAGATTACGCCAAAAAATTGGAAGCTGAATATAAGGCCTCCCTGGAAGAGGAACTCGAGGATTCCCGTAAGGAAGACAAGACAGTGATCACGCCTTTTATGGCCGATGAATGGAAAGGCTTTGAGCGTGTTCGGGAGTGGGAAATGATGGATTCCGTTGAAACGGGCTATAACATCAAAAAACTTGATACGATTGCCAAGGCGATTACGGAGCTTCCCTCTGATAGAAAATTTCTCAGAAAGATTGAAAAACTGATCAGGGACAGAAAGAACATGTACTTTTCCAATAACAGTTTGGATTGGGCCATGGGTGAACTTTTGGCGTATGGAACCCTACTGGAGGAAGGGTATGATGTGCGTATCTCTGGACAGGATGTGGAGCGGGGAACCTTTTCGCACCGGCATGCGGTGATAAAGGCGGAGGAAAGTGAGGAGGAACTGCTTCTACTGAATTCCGTGGCCAAGAAACAGGGTAATTTCCAGATATACAATTCCCTGTTGTCCGAGTATGGGGTATTGGGCTTTGACTATGGGTATGCCATGGCCAATCCCAACTCGCTTACCATATGGGAGGCCCAGTTTGGGGACTTCAGTAATGGGGCCCAAATCATGATCGATCAATATATTTCGGCCGCAGAGGACAAATGGAAACTGCAGAATGGCATAGTAATGCTGCTGCCCCATGGGTATGAAGGCCAGGGGGCCGAACATTCCTCGGCCCGTATGGAGCGCTACTTACAGCTATGTGCCCGTGATAATATGTATGTGGCCGATGTGAGTACCCCCGCACAGATATTCCACCTATTGCGGAGACAGATGAAGTCCAACTTTAGGAAACCCCTCATTGTCTTTACCCCCAAAAGCCTACTGCGGCATCCAAAGGCAGTCTCCACCAAGGAGGAACTGGCGCAGGGCGGATTTATGGAAGTGATCGATGA
>JBFOLQ010000102.1:0-2466 GCA_040830145.1 Flavobacteriaceae bacterium
CCCCTTTGGTAGTGTATCCCTTCTCTATATGGGCAAGGAATTTTTCTAAATCTGCCATGGTCTGATTTTTGGGTTAAAAATAGACATTTTTTGGTGTTTGGGACCTGGATGTTGGTTTAAAACCCACTTGTGATATGGGCGGGAATGCTTTTGGTACCAACCCTGATCTACACTCTTTCAAATTTTGTGTTTTTTGTGTAACACCTTTTGATTTTAAAGGGATTTTCCATAGTGTGTTTTGTACTGCTAAATTGTACCATGTTACAGGTTTTATAATAGATCGTATCTTTGTCGGCTATGGTTTCCAAGGCGATATTAGAACAAGTTGAAAAAGGATTGATGCTACCCCTGATGGAAGAGTTCTATACCATTCAGGGGGAGGGATACCATAAGGGAACGGCGGCTTACTTTATTAGAGTGGGTGGTTGCGATGTAGGTTGTCATTGGTGCGATGTTAAGGAAAGTTGGGATGCGGAGCGTCATCCCCCCACTGGGATTGGGCCCATCGTTGAAAATGCGGCGAGTCAATCTGACACCATCGTGATTACGGGGGGGGAACCCTTGATGTGGAATATGGACCCTTTGACCCAAGCCCTAAAATCAAAGGGGTTGAGTACCCACATTGAGACCTCGGGAGCATATCCCCTAACAGGGGTTTGGGACTGGGTATGTCTTTCCCCAAAAAAAAACAAAGTCCCCTTAGGGGCCATATATCCCCAAGCACATGAGCTTAAGGTAATTGTCTATAACAAACATGACTTCATCTTTGCAGAGGAACAGGCCCAAAAAGTGGGCCCTGATTGCATCCTATATCTACAGCCCGAATGGAGTGTCAGGGAGAAGATAATTCCCTTGATAGTTGACTATGTGATGCGCGACCCGAAGTGGAAGGTATCCCTACAGACACATAAGTACTTGAATATTCCATAAAGTGTGGAAACCCAACAGGCAAAATTATGGCTAGGGATTTTTTGCGCAAATAAGTGTATGTTTAAGACGGATATAGTGTATCGTAAAATTTGAATCTGCATCAAAAAGACATAGGATACAAGACGTCAGAGATAAGATATGCCCTTAACTCCTCTTTAGTCTTTCTTTCCGGTCAGGGCTGTATACCCTGCGCTTTATGCCATTCACTTTGAACTAAAAACCATTCGCAATAAGCTTTGCACTTCGCTGTCTATTTTCCCTTATCTATATTCTGGTCTGTGGTCTCTTGGTTCATGCTTCTTGCCCCGTAGTGGGGTTTCATTGGCTCTTTTTGGGTTGTTCGCACCTTTTATTTTTGACCTTCAACGCTACCTGCCCCCATTATTTGCGATGTCAGCCTGGCATTCGGATCCCAGCTCAGGAACAATGGCCCCTTTACTGGTATTGGATTCCAGCATTTTCAAGACCGATGCCCCAGTGAGGGTACATGCGAGGGATTTTGAGGGTTGTACTGAACCCTTGCCCGAGCTATCGAACTGAAGTTCTGCCCGCATAAGGCATCCTGAGACGGTACAGTGGTTTCTGGCATTGGAATCCTCATGATCATTGACCATGGGCGAGCCAAGGTCAACCAATCCCAGTAAGTGGCCAAATTCGTGGTTGAGGGTGGCGGTCTCCACATCGGTGGCAGAAATGGAATTGCTCAGATTTGCCAATTTTCTTACGGTAACTTCATGGATAATCATGGAAGTATTCCTAAAAACGGCCCCTAAGGTGACCAAACCCTGATCTTCATCATCATCTTCAGACGGGGCATCGGCAAAATAGATAAATAGTGCCAGGGAGGTTCCCTGGTTATATTTACTGCGGTGTTTTTCTTCCAGCTCAACAATTTCTTCGAGGGATAGGCTTTCCTGTTGGGGGGACCCTACTTCCTTGTAGACAATTTCAATGTTCTGTTTGAAGGTGTGTTCTTTAATAAATGTCACCAGTTGGGCCATTGCTTGGGCCGTGGGCTTAAATCCATTTACATAGGCAGCCTCAATCACCACATGGTCGTAGTTGTCGTTTGAGAGAAAGTCATTGGCAGAATCTCCAGCAGCCTTGAGGTTGGGGGTTTTATCGACCGCTGGGGGATCGGTAACGGTATCATCATTGGAACAACTGGCAATCCCTACTAGCAATAGGGAAGCAATGAGCCATAAAATCTTTTTCATAGATATCTTTTTTTGTTTAACGGAACGCTGGATCATCCTATTGCCCACACCGGGCAAAAACTATAGGGTCCCATGCGTGTCCATTAAGGTATCAAAATTGGGGCATGGTGAACGAACCACTCCTTTTTTTCGTTAAAGCGTACGATTTTAAGTGCCATATGTCCATTGGTACAGAATTTGTACCTTGGCAATTACATAATGGTCAAAAAAATGAGGACAATAGGTACACAAATTGTGATGTTGACTTTTTTCCTGCTAGCCTTTCAAGGGGTATCCCAAGAGCATCATAATGATACGGATGTGGCCGAGTATCTTGAGG
>JBFOLQ010000103.1:0-2889 GCA_040830145.1 Flavobacteriaceae bacterium
AGGCGTTCAAACAGTTATTGGAAGAGGAGCAAAAAGCCATTCCACATAAACGTTATCCTATAGAGTATAAAAATTATCCCCAAATAAAGATATCCCAGGCCAGCGCTCCAAAGGTTGGGATAACCGATACGGAAGCATTTACGGAATGGAAGTCTACCAACTTGATACCCCAACGGCAGTCAGGATTTGTGGCCATAGGGATTAAGGTTTTATTGGGGGATTTTTATACCGATAAGGCCCGTGAATTGGCCAAATTGGTAGAGAAGTATGCCGCTGGTGAGATTCGTCTATCCTTGCGCCAAAACATATTGATTCCCCACGTTAAAGAGGAGTTGATTCCCTTTTTCTATGTGGAACTTTCAAAAATGGGTTTTACCGAGGTGGGGTACAATACGGCCTTGGACATTACGGCCTGCCCCGGTACCGACACATGCAATTTGGGCATTGCCAGTAGTACAGGAATTGCCGTGGCACTTGAAAAATTGATCAAGACAGAATATCCGAGGTATATAAACAATCCCGATGTGGTCATTAAGATCAGTGGCTGTATGAATGCCTGTGGCCAGCATACCATGGCCCATATTGGTTTTCAAGGAATGAGTGTTCGTACCAAGGACAAGCTGGTAGCCCCAGCGCTTCAGGTCTTATTGGGAGGGGGAAACCAAGGAAACGGGAAAGGTATTTTCGCCGACAAGGTGGTGAAGATTCCCAGTAGACGTGGTCCCCAGGCACTACGATTGATACTGGATGATTATGAAACCAATGGTGGTGATAGGAATTTTACGGCCTATTATGCCGAAATGGGTGAGCCCTATTTTTATAATCTTTTAAAACATCTTTCAGATGTTGACAATCTAACCGCTGAGGATTTCATTGATTGGGGAACTACAGAAAGGTATAAAAAACAGATAGGGATAGGGGAATGTGCAGGAGTGGTCGTTGATCTTGTGGCCACCCTTTTCCTCGAGAGCCGCGAAAAGATAGAAAACGCTGGGGAGTCGCTGCAACAGGGCAAGTGGGCGGCCAGTATTTACTATGCCTACCAATCAATGGTAAATTCGGCAAAGGCACTCCTTACAGCTGAAAAGACCAAGACCAACACCCATGCCAGCATTATAAAGGACTTTGACCGCTTATTCGTTGAAACGGGAAAAATAGATTTTGCTGAGGGGTTTGAAAATGTGGTATTGCAACTCAATAAAAAAGAACCTTCCAAAGCATTTGCCGGGAAGTATTTGGAAGACGCCCAAGCAGTTTTGGAAAAAATGGAAGCATACAGGAAATGGGAACTGCAAGAGATATGATTACGGGCGTTAAAAAATTCCATCCCTCCAAAGAGGGTACGGGAAGAGGACTTCTTACCGTTCTTGGTGCAGGTCCGGGAGATGCTGAACTCATCACGGTAAAGGGAATCAGAGCACTTCAAAGGGCTGATGTTGTGCTGTATGATGCATTGATAAATAGTGAATTGTTGGATTATGCGCCACATGCCGAGCACATTTTTGTGGGAAAACGAAAAGGATGTTACGCGTATATGCAGGAACAGATCAATGAATTGATTGTTCAACGTGCATCCCAAGGACTTCACGTGGTGCGCTTAAAGGGCGGGGACCCCTTTGTTTTTGGAAGGGGAGCCGAAGAAATGCACTATGCTGAGGAAAATGGTATTGATACGGAAATCGTTCCAGGAATTTCGTCAGCTTTGGCGGTCCCAGGGTATCAAGACATTCCATTGACCAAAAGAAACGTTTCCGAGAGTTTTTGGGTTATTACAGGGACTACCAAGGAACATCAATTGTCAAAGGATGTAGCATTGGCGGCCAAGTCCAGTGCCACAGTGGTCATACTTATGGGCATGTCAAAGCTACACCAGATAATGGCACTGTTTAAGGCCGAAGGAAAAATGGAAACCCCAGTGGCCATTATTCAAAATGGCACTACCGATGGGGAGTTGATTGCCGTGGGGACCGTAAGAACCATTCAAGAGCGTGTGGATCTATTGGGACTTTCCAATCCGGCCATTATTATCATAGGGGATGTAGTGCACCATAGGGGTGCCATTCGTGAATTACGTATGAAAAATTGGTATGAATACGCCCATAACAATGGTCAAAAAACCATTGTATAAAGAATCGTGGCCAAAAGCTGAAAATAGATGGAGGAACGTAATAATTTATATCCCATTTTTCTAAAGCCCTCTCAATTGAACCTGCTAATTGTGGGAGGGGGACATGTGGCCGAGGAAAAATTACATTTTTTGACGAAGTCGAGCCCCGATGCCGTTGTAACCATGGTGGCACCCACTTTCAGAAAGGAAACCTTGGCATTGGCCCGAAAACATGGGGTCGTATTGATACGGGATACGTATGATGCAGCCCATTTACAGGGTAGGCATATGGTCATAGCCACTACAGACAATCCGGATGTGAACAAGAAAGTATATGCGGACTGCCGCAAGCGAAATATTTTGGTCAATGTGGCTGACAACCCCCCATTGTGTGATTTTTATATGGGAGGAATAGTGACCAAAGGTCATGTAAAAGTGGCCATTTCCACCAATGGAAAATCACCGACCACGGCCAAACGCCTACGACAGTTCTTTGAGGAGGTTATCCCCGATGACATTGATAGAATGGTCAAAAACTTACATACTTATCGAAAAACATTAAAAACCGATTTCAAGGGAAAAGTTCAAAAAATAAATGCAATTACCCAGGAATTGGTCGAAAAAGTGTAAAGCACTTCAATAATTGTGAAACCTGAAGAAGATACTAAAAATGATAAAGTCAGATATTCTTATTATAGGAGCGGGACCCACAGGATTGTTTACCGTTTTTGAGGCGGGATTACTAAAACTAAAATGTCATCTCATTGATGCCCTTCCCCAAC
>JBFOLQ010000104.1:0-4423 GCA_040830145.1 Flavobacteriaceae bacterium
ATCGATTGGTAATGGAACTATTGGTCTTCAAATATTTTTTTCAATGTTTCAAATTTGAAGATCATGTTTTCTTCCTTATTGAATACATGCCAGTTTTGAACAACTTCATCAACCTGTAGATTTAAATCCTTAACGGCTTGGTAAAACCCGGAGGTCAGTTCACTTATATTGGATTTGTTGGTATCCTCATCAATCCAAACCAAATCATCCTCAAAAATCATTTTTTCCTTAGGGAAATAATAGATTAAGTAGTCGTCAGTATGATTGGATTTTTTGCCAATGTGGTAGAGGGTCATATAAAAAGAGCCATCCGTAATGGTTTTGGCCTGATATAAATTTTCAAACTGTACTTCCTTTGGGGAAATCTCCAAACTATCAGGCTTTAAAGTAAATTTTGCATTGGCTATGGATTGGATGTACTCGTTGTTTTGTTCCAGACAGATAATTTTGGCCCCTTGATGGATGAAGGGCCTGATGCCGCCTGTGTAATGTGGATGAAAGTGTCCGAACGTGAAGTACTTTATCGGTTTTGTACTGTTTATTTTTTTTACTTCTGCCAACAATTGTTCCCCATATGTACTGTTTAACGGAGATTCGGCCACTAGTAAAAAATCTTCAAATTCTACCAGTAAACTTCTGGTACCACAATGGTGAAGATTTATAAGATGGATGTTTTCAGAATACTGGTCCACGGAAACATCGGGCTGAGTCGGAACTTTTTCCTTAATGGTATAAGTATCCGGTGGAATGATAATTTGTGTAAGCTCGTCCAAAACACCGATTTTCCCAATGTTGATCGTATCGATTAATTGACCGTTCAGTTCCCGCTTAATGATTAGGGTAGGCGTGAGCCCTAAGCCACTTTTGCGATTTTTTTTGTACAAAAAAACATCGGTGACATCTCCATATCCATAGAACTGGTCATCTTCCTCGATATCGGAGAAGGTTGATATGCTATCTACTTGATAGTTTTCCTTATTTATGTTGAGGGTTACATAGTAATCTTCAATTTGCCCTCCGTAAGATATACTGACGTCCGTTTTTTTGATTGATAGATCCGAAGCTTGTTGCTCGTAAAAGTGTTGTAGAACCAATAAAGGGGTGTACGGGAGTGTCTTAATAAGGTAATTATTTAATTCCGTTCGCGATATTTCCCTTATGTCTTTCCTTCCGTAAGGAATTGTATACAGTTCACCCTTGGAGTATCTCGTTTTGGAAAGGTAGGTTTTCCCGGATTGGGTGAACACTGTATCCACTTTTTGGAAAATTTTACCATTTAGCGATAGGGTTCCCTTATGCGTTCTAGTGCCTATTTCATTGGGCCTCATACTATGTGATAAATAATTGTTTGTGCCTTCATACCACATTTCAAGGTAGGTGCCATTTTGATTTCCACCATACAGCTTCAGGGAATTTTCCAAATAGTTTGTCTGTGCGAATGCATACGGTGCCCCGAAAAAAAATAGTAAACTGATTAGGATTGATGGCGTATTCATATTTAGACTTTTATTGAATGGGTTTGGACATTC
The DNA here is from genome assembly GCA_040830145.1 of Flavobacteriaceae bacterium. Lineage (GTDB taxonomy): Bacteria > Bacteroidota > Bacteroidia > Flavobacteriales > Flavobacteriaceae > JBFOLQ01. Next base: position 1,530 of record JBFOLQ010000104.1, read on the forward strand.
CCGTACTAGTGTCCTGATGACTGGATGGCCTGTTTTTCGGCCTGTATCAATTTCCAGATTTCGGCATTGTATTTTTCCTTGGTAATGGAAGTCAATTTTTCAAGGACTTTGTAGTAAGTGGCATTCCCCGGTTCAAAGGGACCAATATTGAGCAATTCCCAAACGGCATCAAAACCCTTTTCCGTTTCAATTTTCTTGACCAAGAGGGCGTTTATGATGTTGTCAGCAGAGTTTTTGTAGCCTTTGGTCCCAAAATCCATTCGCTTTTCCTTGACCGCCGTCCAATCGGGATTTTGGGGTATGATCTGCTCATCAAAGGCCCTGAATATTTCTTCCCATGTAAGGCCCCAGCTACCCCCGTATAAATAAGCACATCCCTCATCCACTGGTTTGTTGACCTTACTTCTTGAAACTACCATTCCCAATCTTTCGTGCCATAGGTCATGCGAATCAAAAAAAGAGCGTCCTTGATGTCCGTTTCCATAGATGATCAAGGATTCATTTTCATTTACAGCTTTGAAAACAAGTTGATTGCGTCCATTGTAATCCATTCTGTAATCGACCCCGAACAAGCGAAGGAGCTCCGTGGCATCCTTGGCAAGATATATATGGATCAATTGATTTTGGCGTCCCAACTTTTTGTCAAATTCACGCACAAGGCGGGCGTATTGCTCCATGTGTTTCACGTTCGCCGTATCTTGAAAATAGAAGTGGATATCATGGAAGTTTTTGTGCTTCCAATTCACCGTGTTCATTTTTAATGGGGAGGAAAACAAAAAGGATTCCCCCGATCGGTGGGCCACTAAATTGTATGAAGTCCGTAAATAGGGAATACCCTCATGGGTGCCCATGTGTGCTATCTGTATTTGATATCCCGTACTGTCAAGAGCAACAACATTGGTGACATAGGGTTTGTAAAAGGCATCGTCCCCAAAACCCTTGGACTTTTCTATTTCCTTGAATTCATCGACCAACATAAATGTTTCAACCCTTTCAGGGGGATATACAAAGGTATTGTTGGCATTGTCCCCTTGACACAATTTCAAGAACTGGTTGAGGTTTGAAATCAGTGTATGGCTTTCAACACTGTCTTTGGGGAGGTGTATATATTTTGAAATTTTCAGTGACGTTTGCGAATGCACTGAAAGATGGGCCATGGTACAAAGTACCATTCCGAAATACTGCAATCTCAATTTTTTTGTTTTTTGGATTGTAATCTATAAGTTGTATGTCGATTTAAAATCAATCTGAAAGACTATAATTGGGAACGTATTTCTGGCCTCCTACAATGGCAAGAATGTCTTTTTCCAAACTGACAACGGGTGATTCCACGATTCTATTTGCCTCTTTGCCATCCTTTAAGAAAATAAAGGTGGGTACCCTACGGATATCCAATCCCCATTCCTCGCCGGAAGGGCTTTTCTTGTAAAACTCCTTTCTACGGTCCACTGCTACGATTTTCAGTTGATTTGAAGGAAAATCGGCAGCCTCCAATAGCTTAAGGAATCGGGGGACCTCTCGTTTACTATCCCCGCACCAAGTGCCCATAAATACGAGAATGTGATATGGGTTCAAATCGTCTTTTAGGGATTTTATCGTTTCGGTATCCACCGAATAGGCATTAAAGTTTTTGTTGTACCAAGTTTGATAGGGCTTTGCTTGCAGGCTCTCTGCCTCTATTTTTCCCACCAAGAAGGAGCGACCATCCTTAAGAACAATTTCTTGGGGGGGGTGTTGTCCTACCAGATAGGAGCATATCAAGAGCACAATGGGAACGATAATCCATTTTTTCATGTCAGATGTTTTGAGCCCGAAATTCAGGGAAATTGAACGGACCCAAAAGTTTTTGGGGATTGAAAAAGGGACTAGACCCCCGGTGGAAATTTAGTGGGAGTACTGGGTTTTAAACTCTTCACGCGAGGAAATATCCAATTTCTTATAGACGTTGTTCACATGGGTCTTTACGGTACTGACGCTGATAAAAAGGGCAGCGGCAATCTCTTTGTTGGTATGTCCTTTAAGGATAAGACGGGCGATTTCCCGCTCCTGGGCAGTAAGCTTGTTCATCTGATGCCCAATACGGCCCTTTTTTTTCCTTCTCTTCAATAAAATCCATATCACTGCTATTGATGAAGAGGCAATCGCTAGGTAGAAAAGCCATACAAATGGAAATTTTCCCCGCGATGGGTCCGATGGTTGGGTGGTGTCCATAGTAATTTCAGCCATGTACTGCTGGGTGAAACGGGCTTTGGGATAGGTTTGTTCCAAGCGCTGTAGCAATCCCTGGTAATACGGATTGGTCAGGGCATCCTTTTGATAATAGGGATGGGTCTCATGGCCCTTATTGGAAAGGAATTCGTAAATATAGAGCTCTACCAAGGGCTCCTGTGCCTTTTTTCCGAAGTCGTGCATCAGGTCGAACCACTTTTCCAAAAGTTGGTCCTTGCGCTTGTCGATTTCAATGTCCATGAAGTCAAATATCATGGCCTCCTTTAAAAGGTCAACCTGTAACAAGGCATCAGAACTGGTATTTGTGGATCGTACGGTACAGAATACTTCTTCCTCAAAACCTGTGGGAAAATCTAGGGTGTCCCTCCCGTCAGCAATAAAAAGCACACTTTTACTATTGTGACAATCCTTTAGGAAATGGGCCGTGCCATTGGGACAATCATCGGTATGCAACCGATAGATTCTATTTTGTTGGGGAAGGTCTGCCCCTTTGAACACGAAATGCCCCGTACTGTCAGTATGGGTCTGGGCAATGATTTGGTCAGTGTAGAAGCGCCCCATCTTTCTATAGTCCTCCACCAGCGACAGGTATACCTTTTCGTGTGCCTTTTCCTCAGGTAACTTTCCTGAAAACTGATACTGCCCTATGGCTTTGCCAAAGACCA
>JBFOLQ010000105.1:0-11014 GCA_040830145.1 Flavobacteriaceae bacterium
CCTATACCTATAACGGATCTCAATGGATACCCTTGGAACAAAGGGTACGTTTGATAGACAATAATGACGGTTCCTATACCTTTTCAAACGGGGTGGATCCAGATATCACCTTTACCCCTGGTGGAGGAGCCAGTGCCCCAATCGTTTCCCAATCAGATGCCACAGGTAGCTGTGCCAATCAATTCCAGGCCAATGAAACTAGGGATGTTATCATTCAAGGTGATTATTTTGATGGGAGCAGTAATGTCACAATTTCCGGACAAACCGTAAATTCCGTAACCGTTAATAGTGCCACCCAAATTACCGCTAATGTGACTGCCGGCAACACCACGGGGGATTATGACATTCAGGTGACCACTGATGGAGGAACGGGTACACTCCCAAACGGATTCAGTATTAAGGCCGCCCTGACAACAAACAATTACAATAGTGGCGATATCACATTAAGCAATCAAATGTCCTATAATTCCGGGACCTTGACCAGAACTGCTGGAGCTGGTTGGAACCAACAGGGATACTCCACGCTCTATGGCATCCCAGCAGGAAAGGAAGGACGACTCAACTTTACCTCTGGACCCAACAACCGATACCGTATGATCGGTCTGAATAGTGACCCTGCCTCCAATGCATCCTATACCTCTATTGATTATGCCGTATACCTTGCAGCCAACCGATATATCTATGTCTATGAAAATGGGTCTTATAGAGGCCGGTTTGGCACATATGTCTCAGGGGATAACTTTGAGGTCAACGTAAACTGTGATGGAACAGTCACATATGCAAAGAACGGTTCAGTTTTTTACACATCCACTATAACAGCGGGCAATACGCTTTACCTGGATTCTTCTTTTTACCAATCACTCTCAGATGTCTCAAGTATTAGCATTACCTACTGAAAATGAAAAGAAAAGCACTGAATATCGCTCTGCCTATCTTACTGCTCATGGCACAGCATGGAATCTCTGCACAAGTGGATGCCAATGCGCTGGTCGGAATCCATAATGTGAATGACACTGAAATGAGTGCAATAGCCAATCCCATTACCGGGTCTTTGGTCTACAATACCACACAAGGAAGTGTCATGCAATACAATGGCACTTCTTGGGACAAGCTGCTAGAGGGCAATTCACTTTTCAGGCCAATGGTATTTGCCAAGACAGCTGATTACACGGTAGTTTCCGCTGATGGAGGGAATGTCCTTACTTTTAATAGTTCTTCTGACGTAACGCTCACCATACCTTCTGGATTGCCCATAGGGTTCAACATCAGTGTGTATCAAATTGGGGATGGAAAGGTCTCAATAGTCGGAGCCAGCGGAGTGACCATCCTGAACAGGCTTTCCAGATTTAAGACAGCCGGAAAGGATGCAGGCGCTGGCCTTATCTGTACTGCCACCAATATATTTCACTTGACCGGGGACCTAAAACTATGACATGAGGCTCTTGTTTCAAATAATCATCCTTTCCTATTTCATGGTTTCCCATGGACAAGTGGCACAGTACAACCAATTTCCATCCATGCGTCCCTTGCATATTCTTGATGATAAACTAAGTGATATAAGCTTTGCCTTTGGGATGCGCATTTTGGAGTCAGATTACAATGGTCCCCTGATTCGCTTACGAAGGGATAGTGACAATGCCGAAAGGGACTTTTATTGTCGTGATGACGACAAGGTTGATATTAACGCCATTGATGACTGGCGGGGTACTGCAAATGTATATGTCGTTCGTTGGTATGACCAAAGCGGATTGGGAAGAAATGCCGTACAGTCCAATACAAACCTTCAGCCACGATTTGTCACCCATACCACCGTCCCCTATTTTCAAGGAAATGGTTCAGGGCACCGATTGGATGTAAATACCAGTATACAGACATTGACCAATGCTGGTGCCGATGGCACTGTATTGGGCATCATAACAGCCACAAGAAGAAGTCAAAATTCTTTTGGTGTCCTGACCGGCACCAATAGATGGAGTGCGCATGTGAATTGGAGCAATGGCCACACCTATTTTGATCCAGGGCCTTGTTGCAACAATCCAAGGAACTTCAATAATGCGGCAGGTGAGAACCAATGGCGTCAATATACCTTCATCAGGGGCAATAATACCGTTTCAGTGCGGCAAAATGGGAGTACCCGTTTTTCCGGGAACCATACTCGCGGAAGGTGTACCCTGAACAACAACTTTGGGATTTTGTATGCCAACGGACGAAATGGCTCTTATTCCAACAACAGGTTTAATGAATTGATCATGTTCCGTACGGACATTTCCAGTACTGTGTATACTGAGATTGAAGAAAATCAAACGAATTTTTGGAATCTATGATACACAAGGCCTTATTGACAATTTTAATCCTCTCCATTCCTTTTTGTGTCTATCCACAACTGGATGCCAATCTTCTTTTGGGGTTACATGCGGGAACAACGGCTGAAATCAATGCCATATCATCACCTATTACAGGTTCCTTGGTCTACAATTCCACCACGGACCAAATATGGTATTTTAACGGGACTTCTTGGACCAACGCAGGGGCATCCACCGTTGGTTGGAACACCACGGGCAATGCAGGTCTAAACGATGCCAATGATTTTTTAGGCACCACCGATTCCCAAGACGTAATCTTTAAAGCCAATAATGACGAGCGTTTGCGATTATTGGAAAACAAAAAGACCATTCTTGTGAATGGGGCCTTGGAATTCAACAACCATCCTTTGATTATCCGTGCCAATGGCAATGATGTTTTGGCATTCCAGGACAATGCAGGAACCACAAAGTGGCACTGGAACATACTGGGCAATGGGCTTAATTTTGTGGAGACAGGCGTGGCCGACTATCGCCTATTTCTTAAAAATGGTGGCAATGTTGGTTTTAATACCTCAAACCCACAATATACTGCAGACATCAACGGCACGGCGCGAATTGGCACAACGCCCACTATTACCACGGCCACTAAGGCATTGGTCAAAAATCCAACGACAGGGCAAATCAGTGAGCAGGCCATCATGGGGAAATATGTACAAAACTTCCACGGACGCGCATATTTTTATAACAATAGATGGTATAGCCCCAGTGATGCATATGGTGTTTCATACCAACATTGGAACCAATACAAGGGAAACGGCACCAATCCCAATTACAACACCAATGGTCAAGCGGGAATGGCCATCACATCTGATGCCACCTTATTGAAGTTTACCATAAAAACAGATTTCAACGCCAATCCGACCGGTACCCAGCAAATCAACCTGTCGGTGCTACGGGGTGGGTCTTATACGACCATAGGCACCTATACCATAACCGGAGGTAGTACTTCTATCTCAGTACAATCAATTGATGTCAATTTTGATGTTCAGGAGAATGATTTATTGGTGTGGGCCTGTAAGACCATTAGTGGGGCAAATCGCCTTTCCTATACATCCTTAACCTTTGAATTTACCTATTAATAGATAGAAAGATGATCACCACAATAATCAAACTATCCCACTTACGAAATACGGGAAATCGTATGAAATCCATAACATGCATGTCATTGTTCATCTCGCTATGGTGCTATTCCCAGGATGCCCTGCATAATTTCGGAAACATCCAAATGCATGGGGATGTGCAAGTAGGCTTTCATCTGGACCTTATAAACGATGGCAGTTTTGACCAAAATATGGGACTGGCCGGATTTTACCATTCAGACAGGCATTTAACCGTTTCCGGATCCTTTAGGCCTATTTTTCAGGATGCGGAAATTATGGTGGACCATGACCTATTTTTAGAAGTTGGACTGGGAATTACCCACAATGCCAACTTAATAAGTGGCGATATCAATACACCAAGGAATGCCACTGATATAAACCTACAATTTTTGAATGATGCCTTCTATATAGGAGACTCGGATATTACCAAGGTCGATGGTTATTCGGCCAAGACCAATAAATCACAATTTAAATTTCCGGTTGGTGACGTACACCGGATATGTCCTTTGGAACTTACTTCCAGCAACGTAAACCCCTATGCCAAATGCGCCTATTTTTATGAAGATCCCAATGCACCTTCAACATTCCCCGAGATATTTGATACCAGATCCCTAGTTCCCGTTTTAAGCGATATAAGTACCACGGAATACTGGCATTTGGATAGTTCAATGGAATCTACCGTGAAATTGGGATGGGATTCGGAAAGTCGTATTGGGGACTTGGTACGTGATTTGCAAAACCTGAGGGTCGTGGCGTGGCACAAAAATGATAAAATATGGGAGAATTTAGGCAATGCTACAGTGGAAGGGGATTTGCAAAATGGGTATATCATTTCGGAGGCTTTCGACCCAAACCTGTATTCGATCATTACGTTTGGGGCCGGGATTCCTCCACATATGTTATCATTTGACAATCTTCTGGTTTCGGCCAATGGGGATGGTGTCAATGATTCCCTCATCTTTGAGGGATTGGAAGTATCCCCCAACAATGTCCTAAAAATTTATAACCGTTGGGGACGACTAGTGTACCAGAAAGACAATTATTCCAACTCCTTTGTGGGAATAGCCAATGTGAATATGGTGGTAGATGAGGGAGAGCATTTACCGGAAGGGGTCTACTTTTACATCATTGAACTTTTTGATGTAGATTTAGTGCACCAAGGGTTTTTATATGTAAGTCATTAAAAAGTCCTGCTTTCAATATCAAAATACATTCATTATCATAAATATTCCGGTCTGTAGGAAGTCTTTGGCAAGCCATTTGCACTAAAAAAAGACAAAAAGCCGTTATCTAAAAAACAAAAAAGCATGAAACGACGATCTTTCATCAAAAATACGGGACTTTCTGCCTTTGCCGTGGGCATGGTACCCCAACTTACTTTTTCCCAAGAAAGGGAATATAGCATTGAAGAGCTGATGGGAAAGGCCAATATTGAATTGGTAGGTGAAGACGTAAAGTTGGGAAAGGAAGCCCTTGATGCGTTTCTTCAAATGAAAAAAGCCGCTTACAGTGACGGAATCGATCTCAAAATCGTATCAGGCTACAGGAGTTTTGATAGGCAGATGCAGATATGGGAGCGAAAATATATACGCTATACCGAGGATGATGGTATGAGACCGTTGAACGCCATTGAGAAAATCATAGAGTATTCCACAATCCCCGGTACAAGTCGTCACCACTGGGGCACTGATATTGATATTGTGGATGGGTACCGAAAAGTAAAGGGTGATGTATTGGTCCCCGAAAAATTTGAAGGGGAGGGTCCTTATGCCGATTTTAAAAAATGGATGGACGAAAATGCCAATGACTTTGGCTACTACCTTGTGTATACGGATGAACCCAAGAGAAGGGGCTTCAAATATGAACCTTGGCACTATAGCTATGCCCCTGTCTCCCGCCCTATGTTGGAAGCGTTCCGTAGCAAAAATATTCTATCCCTGTTATCCAAGGAAGATTTTATGGGGGTAGAGCACTTCACGACCCACTTCTTAAGGGGATACATCCAAAACAACATTTTGGGCATCAATGAGGCACTATTATAAGTCTTTTTGTATCTTGATGGGCCTAAAAGAACACTACCATAATGAGAAGGAACAGTTGGAAAATCAGAATTTTCATAGGCTTGGCCATCGTGGCTTTTGCCTTTGTCCAACGCTGTAACAACCAAGAGGAAAATCCATATACCGGAAGGGTTCAGCATATCAATATGTCAGCTGAACAAGAGATTGCCATTGGCCTACAAAGTGCCCCGGAAATGGCACAACAACATGGTGGTCTTTATCCAGATGAACGGATGCAGGCCTTTGTGGATGCCGTAGGGCAAAAATTGGTTAATTACAGTGTGGCCCGTGAGACACCCTATCAATTTGATTTCCATTTATTGGCTGATGATCGTACCATCAATGCATTTGCCCTACCTGGCGGGCAATGCTTTATAACCTATGCCCTATTCAAGCAGGTGAACGAAGCCCAACTGGCAGGAATCCTGGGCCATGAGATAGGTCACGTGGTAGGTAGACACTCCGCAGAACGTATTGCCGAAAGCAACTTTTGGAAGCAAGCCACCATGGGTGCAACGGTAGGTGCAGGGGACCTAGGTGGATTGGTAGGGGGAATCGGCCAAACGACCCTTTTAAAAAATGGCCGGGGCGATGAACTTGAAAGCGATGAGTTGGGGGTTCTTTTTATGATACAGTCCGGTTATGATCCCTACCAAATGATCGAAGTCATGAAAATACTAAAGGCCGCTGCAGGGCCCAATAGGGTTCCGGAATTCCAAAGTACCCATCCCGATCCCGAAAATCGTATCGAAAAAATTAAGGAAGCCATAGCCAAATACAAAGGAAAAATAAGCCGTTAATCGAATTTTCCCTTCAGTTCAGAGGGGTTTTGCAGGAATTTTCTATATTTGGTCTCCACAAATCTTTATCGCCTCAGATTTAACCCCTTATAGCTTTGATTTTTAATCAATAAAACAAACTATATGGGAACAATTCTACATTTTAAAAATCTTTACCAAGAAGCTTTCGACAATTCTGCACCAACTTATGCGGTCGTATTCTTAAAAGTCTATTCGGTCTTTTGTGCCTTAATGTTGACCATGGCATTCTATGCCCTTTTGTTCAGGGCATTTACGGGATTTGAATTTTAATACGGAGCTCTTTTACGCGAACACTATGTGAGAGTGAATAAATAATGTAAAAATGTGCCTTTCGGCAATCCCTTGATTGCCCAAAGGCATTTTTTATATCTGCACATGAAATTCCTTAATTTATGGAGCCTCTCATCATTGAATTCACAAAAAACCCATTTTTTCATATCTAGAAAAGAGACAAACTTCACAATCATTGTACTTTTGGGTTGAAAACCCATATAGAATGCGCAAAAAAATAATCCTGATGATATTGGATGGGTGGGGAAAATCACCCAATCCCAAAGTATCGGCCATTGATAATGCCAACACCCCATATATAGACTCCCTTTACGAGAAATACCCCAATGCGGAATTGTTGACCGATGGTATGAACGTAGGATTGCCCGATGGTCAAATGGGCAACAGTGAGGTGGGACACATGAACCTGGGTGCGGGTAGAATTGTATACCAAGATCTGGCCAAAATAAATAAGGCGGTCAAGGAAAATCATCTAAAAGACGAAAAAGTACTTAAAAAGGCTTTTCAATATGCCAAGGACAACCACAAATCGGTACATTTTTTAGGTTTGGTAAGTGATGGTGGGGTCCACAGTCATATTGAACATTTAAAGGCACTTATTGATGCAGCTGAAGACTATGGGGTACCCACTTCCTATGTTCATGCCTTTACTGACGGTCGTGATGTAGATCCCAAGAGCGGAAAACGTTTCCTGACTGATATCGAAGCCCATTGTTCCGATAAAAATGCCCATTTGGCCTCCATCATAGGTAGGTATTATGCCATGGACCGCGACAAACGGTGGGAACGTGTCAAAAAGGCCTATGACCTTATTGTAAAATCTAAGGGAAAACACTACGAAAATGCAACCGATGCCATGTCTGACAGTTATGAAAATGGAATCACCGATGAGTTTGTAGAGCCAGCTGTCATCAATGAAAATGGAAGTTTAGCGGATGGGGATGTTGTGGTATTCTTTAATTTTAGAACGGATCGTGGCCGTGAACTGACCCAAGTGTTGAATCAAGAGGATTTTCCAGATCATGAAATGAAAAGGTTACGGCTACATTATGTCACCATGACAAATTATGATGATTCCTTTAAGGATATCAACGTGGTATATGATAAGGAAAACCTCAGGGATACTTTAGGGGAGACATTGGCCATGGCCGGAAAAAAACAAATTAGTATCGCCGAAACCGAAAAATATCCCCACGTGACCTTCTTTTTCAACGGAGGGCGGGAAGCCCCTTTTGACGGGGAAGAACGCATTTTATGTCCTTCGCCCAAGGTGGCCACTTATGACCTTCAACCCGAGATGAGTGCGTATGAAATCCGGGATGCCATCATCCCAGAGTTGGAAAAAGGGGAGGTCGATTTCGTCTGCCTCAACTTTGCCAATCCAGACATGGTAGGACATACCGGGGATATGCAAGCCGCCATAAAAGCCTGTGAAACAGTGGATACATGTGCTAAGGATGTCATCAGTTGTGGGTTGAAAAATGGATATACGACCCTAGTAATCGCAGACCATGGCAATTGTGATACCATGATCAATCCAGATGGTACTCCCAATACGGCCCATACTACCAATCCAGTCCCTTTGGTTATGGTTGATAACGAAATATCACACGTGAAAAATGGTGTTTTGGGGGACATTGCCCCCACGATACTAAAACTCATGGGAGTTCCACAACCCAAAGCCATGACGCAAAAATCACTGGTCTGATGCTCCGCTCAAAAATTTTACCTTTGCGACCATGGTAAAATTGAAATCCCCAGAGGAAATAGAGCTCATGCGTGAGAGTGCCTTGGTAGTCTCCAAAACCTTGGGCATGCTCGCGCCGGAGATCAAACCGGGTGCCAATCCCTTGAAACTTGATAAGATGGCCGAGGAATTTATCCGGGACCATGGAGCCAAACCTGGTTTCTTGGGCATGTATGATTTTCCCAATACCCTAAATTGGAGTCCCAATGCACAGGTGGTTCATGGTATTCCCGACAGTACGGAGCTAAAAGAAGGTGATATCATATCTGTGGACTGTGGGGCTTTAAAAAATGGTTTCTATGGAGATCACGCCTACACCTTTGAGGTAGGAGAAGTAGCCCCTGAAACAAGGCAATTACTAAAAATCACCAAAAAATCACTGTACCTGGGTATTGCAGAGTTTAAATTGGGAAACCGCGTAGGAGATGTGGCCCATGCCATCCAAAGTTATACAGAAGGTTTCGGTTATGGGGTGGTTCGGGAATTGGTGGGACATGGCCTTGGTAAGAACCTCCACGAAAAGCCCGAAATGCCCAATTATGGCAAACGGGGTCGAGGTAAAAGATTCCAAGAAGGAATGGTAGTGGCCATTGAACCTATGATCAATATGGGAACCCGAAGAATCAAACAGTTGAAGGACGGGTGGACCATACTGACCGCTGATGGCCGGCCCAGCGCCCATTTTGAACACAATGTAGCCATTGTGGATGGAAAACCACAACTACTTTCCACTTTTCAATATATATACGATGCCCTGGGCATTAAAAGTGATGAAGAGCGTACATTTCTCAAAAAAGGGTAAACAATAAATTGCCTTACATGGATTGACACTAATTTCACGAATTGGCACAAATTCAAATGTAATGGGTAAACTTATACATAAACATGAATCTTATTTTGTGATTGGTTTATGCATGGATGTCCATAACGAACTTGGAAAAGGTTTTAGTGAGGTAGTTTATGGAGATGCCATGGAAATAGAACTTAAAAGAAATGAGGTGCCTTATAAACGAGAAGTAAAATACAATATTGATTACAAGGGAACTCTTTTAAAGCATCATTACTATGCAGATTTTGTGATAGATAATAAAATAATCTTGGAAATAAAGGCCATTGAATCCCTGACCAAGGCCCATACCAAACAAGTACTGAATTATTTGGCCGTTTCCAAGTTAAAACTAGGACTGCTGGTCAATTTTGGAGAGGACAGTTTAAATTATAATCGTATTATTCTATAATATTTGTGATAGCTGTTCCAAAGCTTGAAATTTATAATGTACCTATTTTATTCTTGTTGAATCACTAAATTCAAGATAAAAACATAGCCCAAAAAAAATTAGTGCCAATTCGTGAAATTAGTGTCTGCCCTCTTTAAATATTTTTTGAACTTGTTTCCCAGACCATGGCTCATAAGGCTCAGTTATTGGGTAAGGCCAATCTTCTCATTAGCGTACAGGGGCACTACCCATATAGATCCCATCAATGGAAAAAGCTATCGAAGATTTTTGCCATATGGCTATGAGGTACAGCGTGAAAATGTACTATCTCCCGCCACATTATCCTTGGAACGCCATAGACTGTTATGGCTCTTCCTGAAGGATGGAACCAATTTTTTCACGGATTCCCTAAAAGTACTTCACTTCGCCCCTGAACAGTCCTTTCACAAGCGTTTTCGTAGGATGCCCAATCTGGAATATGTTACCACAGATCTCAATTCTCCCCTTGCGGACATTGCCGCCGACATTTGTGACCTACCCTTTGGGGACAATACCTTTGACGTGATTCTTTGTAACCATGTCTTGGAACATATTCCTGATGACAAAAGGGCCATGACCGAACTCTATCGGGTGATGAAACCCAACGGATGGGGTATTTTTCAAATCCCCCAAGACCTCCATAGAAAAGAGACTTTTGAAGACAATTCCATTACTGATAAAAGGGAGCGCGCCAAAATTTTTGGTCAATATGACCATGTACGCGTGTATGGCCTGGATTATTTTGATCGCTTACGATCCATTGGCTTTCAAGTTGAGGAAATTGATTATACGGCCCGCTTGACGGATGCGGAGATTGAGAAATATCGATTGGCCAAAGGAGAGATAATACCCTTGGTGCGAAAACCTGAAGTTTAATAAATTCACATACCTATCTTTGTAAAAAATTCTACGTGAAAAAACGAGTTCTTTCCATATTCATAAGTGCATTACTGATAACCAGCTGTCACGAATTGCAACAAGTGGTCGATTCCATCCCCACCTCACAACCGGTCACGGAAACAGAGATTGTATCCGGGCTCAAACAAGCCTTGGAAATCGGGGTCAACGAAGGAGTTGACCTTCTGAATACTGAAAATGGGTACTTTAAGGATGAACTGGTCAAAATTCTCTTGCCCGAAGAATTACAAAAAGTGGATGCCACCCTTAGAAAGATTGGACTCTCATCCATGGCCGATGAGGGGCTAAAGGTATTGAATCGTGCCGCGGAAGATGCTGTAGGGGAGGCCAAACCTATTTTTGTATCCACTATTAGGGACTTTACATTTGCCGATGCCAAACAAATTTTAGTCTCAAAAAACGATTTGGCAGCTACCCAATATTTACAAGATAGGACCACAAACCAATTACAGGCCGCA
>JBFOLQ010000106.1:0-3656 GCA_040830145.1 Flavobacteriaceae bacterium
AGAGGGTGGATATTGCAATTATGTAAAGGGAGCCAATATTGCTGGCTTTGTAAAAGTGGCCGATGCCATGCTGGCACAAGGGGTTATTTAACGTTTTGACCCTGCTTTAGGCTAGGTCCAAGGTAACTTTTAGACCTGTCAGGCTTTTAAAACCTGGCAGGTCTTGTATTTTTGAAATATGCAAGTCACCACCAAGGCCATAGTACTGTCTTCTCTGAAATACGGTGATACAAGTTTGATTGTAAAGGCCTATACAAGGTCCAGTGGGCTGCGGTCATATTTGTTAAAGGGGATATTGTCTACAAGAAAGGGGAAATTAAAACCAGCCTTGTTTCAACCGCTTTCCCAATTGGAGATTGTGGCCCAACATAGGGACAAGGGTACATTGGAACGGATTCGGGAGGCCAAATTGAATTATCATTATACATCGGTCTACAAGGACATCGCAAAGAATACCATGGTGCTTTTTCTGGCTGAAATGCTGAACAACAGTATCCAGGAGGAAGAAGGGAATGCATCTTTGTTCCATTATTTGGAAACGGCATTGCAGTGGTTTGACGGGCATGGTGGAATCGCCAATTTCCATATTTACTTTTTATTGGGGCTTACACGATTTTTGGGTTTTTTCCCGGATACCACAAATAGCCATTTTGATTATTTTGATTTTCAAGAAGGGGAGTTTGTGGAAACACCCTCCATGAACCCAACAATGGATGAAAAGACCCTGGAATATTTCAAAGACTTTTTGGGCATACATTTTGATGCTATTCATACCATAAAAATGAACCAACAGCACCGCAAGGAGCTGTTGAACGCCATTGTTCTCTATTTTGAGCTACATTTGCAGGGATTCCGCAAACCCAGATCCCTAGTCGTTTTAAACGAAGTTTTCAGCTAGTATGCGCAGCATTGCCTTTTCGGTCTTTTTTTTGGTGGCGGGCATGGTTTTGGCACAGGATATTATCGTGATGGATGCTGATACCAAGGAACCCATTGCCAATGTGGCCGTTTTTAATAAGGATAAATCCATTACCGCATTGACTGATGGGTATGGCAGGTGCTCCATTTCCGGCTTTGGTGGAAATGAGCTTGTTACCTTTAAGCATATAGGATATGAAACGGGCCATGCCACCAGAGATCAGATTCGTAGGCAGCGGAACAAGATGTATTTGGTAATGAAGCGGGAAGAACTGGCTGAGGTGGTCATGTCAGTTTCAAAATGGCAACAGCAAAAGAAGGATATACCACATAAAATAGCTTCGATAAATGCAAGGGAGATTGCATTTGCCAAGCCCCAAACCTCGGCTGACTTGTTGCAAGGTAGTGGTAAGGTCTTCGTTCAAAAGAGTCAATTGGGGGGAGGTAGCCCCATGATACGAGGTTTTGCTACCAACCGTTTGTTGCTCACCGTGGATGGTGTGCGCATGAACAATGCCATATTTAGGAGTGGTAACCTCCAAAATGTAATATCAATCGATCCCTTTACCATCAAGAATACTGAAGTGATTTTTGGTCCTGGCTCGGTCATTTATGGTAGTGATGCCATGGGAGGGGTAATGAACTTTTATACCAAGACCCCCTTTTTTTCATCCAATGACAGTCTATTGGTGACCGGGAATGCCCATTACAGATATTCTACGGCCAACCATGAGAATACGGGCCATGTTGATATTAACCTTGGAAAGAATCAGTGGGCGCTTTTGACCAGTCTGTCCCATAACCATTTTGATGATTTAAAGATGGGTTCCCATGGGCCTGCATCGTATCTAAGGAATACCTATGTGACGCGCAGGGATGGGAATGATGTGGTAGTGGCGAATCCCGATCCCAAAGTACAGTTGCCCAGTGGCTATGCCCAGTGGAGCTTGATGCAGAAGGCTCGGTACAGGCCCAACAATGTCCTTGACTTTCAATTGGGGCTCCACTACTCCACCACCTCGGACTATCCAAGATATGACCGTTTGATCAGGCCCAATGGTGAGGGCGATGGGTTCCACTCTGCGGAGTGGTATTATGGCCCCCAAAGATGGTTAATGGTCAATAGCCAGGTCAACCACAACGGCAAGAATAAATTCTATGACGGGTTGAGGATTACCACGGCCTATCAAAAATTTACTGAAAGCCGCTATGATCGTGATTTTGGGGATGATTATCTTTTTTACACCGGAGAGGATGTCAATGCACTATCCCAGAATGTTGATTTTGAGAATAAAAGAATAGGGAATCTACGATTGTACTATGGGGCTGGGTATGTATTTAACAGGGTGAGTTCCAAAGGGACCCAAACCCATATTGGTACCCAGGAAATTCAACCAGCAGCTTCGCGCTATCCCGATGGGGCCACATGGCAGACCACAGCCCTTTACATCAATGGGGAATATAAGGCCAAGCCCAACCTTACATTACTTTCGGGCCTTAGATATAGCCATGTATGGATCAATGCCAAATTTGACAATACATTCTATGATTTTCCTTTTGATAATGCGGACCTGGATACGGGGGCATTGACAGGAAGTTTTGGGTTCAGTTGGCTGCCCTCTGCCAATATACAGGTCACTTGGAACGGCTCCACGGGCTTTAGGGCTCCCAATATTGATGATATAGGCAAGGTCTTTGACTCAGAACCGGGTTCGGTGGTAGTGCCCAATCCTGATTTGCAACCTGAGTATGCGTACAATACTGAGATTGGCATTAAAAAAAACATAAAGGACAAATGGGTATTGAAAGGGGCGGCTTTTTATACCTATTTGGTCGATGCCTTAGTACGAAGGGATTTTACGTTTAATGGGGAATCGATTATTGACTACCAGGGGGAGCCCAGTAACGTACAGGCCATTCAAAATGCCGCGAATGCCTATGTGTATGGGTTTGAAGTGGGTCTTGATGCCTATATGACCGAGAATTGGTCGATGGAGGGAAATCTTACCCTTACCAAAGGGAGGGAAAAGGATGGGGATGGCGCAGAATTTCCCATGAGACATGTTCCGCCCACCTTTGGGGATGTTCACTTACGATGGAAAAATCAAAGATGGCGTACCGATTTATTTTTAAATTTCAATGGGGAAATTCCCTATGGGGATTTAGCCCCTTCAGAGAGGAGCAAGGAGTATATTTATTTGGCCGATGAAAATGGGAATCCGTTCTCACCTTCATGGTATACCCTCAACTTTAGGTCCCAATATCAAATCAACAATAGATGGGAGGCATCCCTCAATCTGGAGAACATTACGGACCAACGGTATAGAACATATTCCTCTGGGATAGTGGCCCCCGGAATGAATTGGGTCTTGGCATTGGGATATCGGTTTTGAAGGGCACAAAAAAACCGGCACAAAGGCCGGTCTTTAAAATTGTGAAGTATCGGATTACTTATGGTCAACGGCATCCTTTACTTTATCGGCTCCTTCCTTAACGGCGCCCTTTACATCCTCACCGGCCTTTTTTGCGGCATCAGCGGCATCAGAACCTACTTTCTTGGCGGTATCCACAGCATCAGAGCCAGCTTCCTTGGCAGCATCCATGGCGTCAGAGCCAGCCTCTTTGGCAGCATCAACGGCATCCTTACCTGCTTCCATGGCGTCAGAACCAGCTTCCTTAACGGCATCAACGGCATCAGAGCCAGCCTCTTTGGCAGCATCCACAGCATCAGAACCCAT
>JBFOLQ010000107.1:0-6923 GCA_040830145.1 Flavobacteriaceae bacterium
CGACCTTTTTGACTTTGACCCCAGAAACCAAAGGGCCGGGGTAGGTATCGTAGTGCTTGAAGAGGAGAATAGGAATAAAGGGGTTGGGGCCGAGGCCCTTCAATTGGTATGTGAATATGCCTTTTCAATTCTGGGCTGCCACCAATTATATGCCAATATCTTGGAGGAGAATGAACGGAGCATCCATCTGTTCAAAAAACTGGGGTTTGAGTTGGTCGGGAATAAAAAGGATTGGATTTTTACACACGGGAAGTTTAAGGACGAATTATTGTTTCAAAAAGTAAGAGAGTAATGTACATCAAACGTATACTCCTGGTTTTGGTACTACTGGGGTTATTGGTTGGAGGTGTTTTTGCCTATATGGTCTACAATGCCATTTTTTCGCCCAACACCTCATTTTTGAACGATGAGGCCCATATTTACATCAAGTCCACAGACGATTTTGGGGCTGTTAAGGCCCAATTGAAACCCTTGCTAAAGGATATGGCCTCTTTTGATCGTGTCGCCCGTCAAAAAGGGTATGCACTCCATATAAAGGGTGGAAAATACGAGATAAGAAAGGGAATGAACAATAATGAAATTGTCAACTCCCTGCGCAGCAATAATATTCCTGTCAAGGTGTCCTTCAATAACCAGGGATCTATTGCCGCCCTCGCAGGGCGCATAGCCGGACAGATTGAGGCTGACAGTACGGATTTGGTACAATCCCTGTCGGATATCGGATTCCTTGGGGAAAATGGATTTGACCGTGCCTCGGAACTGGCCCTTTATATACCCAATAGTTATGAGTTTTTCTGGAACACCTCTGCAGAGGGCTTTAGGAATCGCATGTTGAAGGAATATGAACGAATTTGGAACGACCAGCGCAAAGGAAAGGCAAAAGGTTTGGGCCTGACCCCCAAGGAAGTGGTCACCTTGGCAAGTATCGTGCACAAGGAGACCAGTAGGGTGGATGAGAGGCCTAAGGTGGCAGGGGTCTATTTAAACCGATTGAAAAGGGGAATTCTTCTTCAGGCCGATCCCACCGTCATTTATGCCATAAAAAAGGAGACGGGAAATTTTGATACAGTGATCAAGCGGGTCCTTTTCAAGGATTTGGAAATTGACTCTCCTTATAACACATATAAATACGCAGGACTACCGCCTGGTCCCATTACAATGCCCGACATATCAGCCGTTGATGCCGTGCTTGCCCCGGAAAAGCATGACTATCTGTACTTTGTGGCCGATGTGGAGAACTTTGGTTATCATAGATTCGCAAAGACCTTGGCACAGCACAACCGAAATAAGGAACAGTACGTCAGGTGGATCAACTCACAGAACATCCGTCGGTGACCAATGGTCCCTTTTTTAGTACTTGTTAACTAATTCTGTATAATTTTAACACAACCTTATAAAAAATACCCACAGGAGCCCATACCTTTGCCCCGCAATAGTAAGTAGGTGTTTTATTGACACTGTTGATCTTACGAAATTTGGGGATATGAAAAGATGCGATATCTTTTACTGTTCACTGTTCGTTCTTATGATTTTGGTGGGTTTTGGAGGCGGTCCCAAACAGGTTAGGGTTCCGGACTCTTTACGGGTGACTGAGCCCATCGTTGTAGACCATCCCAAAAAACAGGCCGTTTTTACGCCGGTCTTTGTAGCTCCCCCTTTTTTGGGAACATCGTATATAGGCTTTAAGGAGGCATTGGCCTTTAAGGAATCGCGAGGTGATTATTTCACCATCAATGCATTGGGTTACATGGGCAAGTACCAATTTGGCCATGGTACCTTGGAGTTGCTAGGTGTTAACAATACCCGGGATTTCCTCTTTGATCCTGAACTACAGGAGAAGGCTTTTTATACCAACCTATCCAGGAACAAGTGGATTTTGAGAAAGGATTTAAAGCGATTCGTCGGAAAACGGATTGCCGGGGTGCATGTCACGGAGTCCGGCGTCTTGGCGGCGGCACATTTGGCCGGTCCGGGGAATGTCAAAAAGTTTTTGAGATCCTATGGCGCCAAGGATGTCTCGGATGAATTTGGGACGTCCATCATGGAATATATGAGAAAATTCTCGGGATACGATGTCTCCCACATTCCCTCCGTACGGAACCCACGAATTTAGGATATCACGTTACATATGGAAATGAATCAAGCCTGTTGCACAACAGGCTTTTTTTATTGAAGTGGTTTAAACTTTTTGGATTGAAGCGAAAATTAATGGTTTTTGTGCCCAGATGAAGGCTTTTTTGAGCTGCATAGCAGCGCTACGGAGCAATAAACTTCATTGAAAGATAAAGATGGTGGGGCGTTTGTGGAGGTCTATGGTTTCATGCTGCCATTCATGGACCGTCTTGGTCTTTATATACTCAGTGGGTAGGGTAATATCGGTTGCAATACACAGAAGGGTGGTGTCCCCCAAGGTTTTTAACAGCTCTTCCAATAATTTTTGGTTTCGGTACGGGGTCTCAATGAATAGTTGGGCCCGCTGGTCTGCCTTGGCCGTCCTTTCAAACTTTTTAATGGCCTTTTTTCGTTCCTTGGAGTCAATGGGCAGGTATCCGTTAAACGTAAAATGCTGCCCGTTAAGACCACTGCCCATTAGTGCCAAAACAATGGAGGAAGGCCCTACCAAGGGTACCACATCTATATTGGCCGCGTGGGCCAAACGAACAATACTTGCACCGGGGTCCGCTATGCCGGGACAGCCTGCCTCAGAAAGGACCCCAATGTCCTTCCCTTCCCTACAAGGTTCCAGGAATTGCGGTAATAATTCGTCTTCAGTGTATTTGTTGAGGATCTCAATACTGAGCTCCGCTTGGGATTTTCTAGGGCTTATCTTTTTTATGAACCTCCTGGCCGTTTTTTCGTTTTCAACGATATAATGGTCTATTTTTTCAATGGTCTGCTTTATGGAGATGGGGAGTACTTCCAAAGGCTCATTGTCCCCCAAAGTGCTGGGGATTAGGTATAGTTTTCCAAGCTTGGTCATGACCCATTTAATTTTTCCACAATTCGGTCACAGGCCCCATCGATGAGTTGGAACACTTTTTCAAATCCTTCCACTCCACCATAATAGGGGTCAGGGACTTCCTCTTCACCATCCATTGTCCCGTCAAGCAGTAGTTTTACCTTATCCCGGTGGTCTTGATGCGTCGCCAAGGCCAGGATGTCCCTATAATTGTTTTTGTCCATTGCATAAATATGGTCAAAAGCGTCAAAATCCTGTACTGAAAATTGCCGACAACGCTGATGTGAGATATCAATCCCATATTTTCGGGCCACTTGTATACTCCGAGAATCGGGTGGTTCCCCAATATGGTATCCAGCCGTGCCGGATGAGTCCACTACCAAGGTGCCAGTACTCGCCTTGCTTTGTAAAATACCTTCCGCCAAGGGGGAGCGGCAAATATTGCCCAAGCATACCATCAATACCTTGGTGGCCATGAAAGATTAGGATAATTTCTTGGTGAGATCTTCTATATACTTTCTGAACTGTTTGTCAGTTTCAGCTAGATTGTCCACTGTTTTACAGGCGTGCAATACGGTAGCATGGTCACGCTTACCAATTTGAGACCCAATGCTCGCCAAGGAGGCCTTGGTATACTTTTTGGCAAAGAACATGGCCAATTGACGGGCCTGTACAATATGGCGCTTTCGCGTTTTTGATTGCAATGTGGCCACATCCATCTCAAAGTAGTCAGATACCACCTTTTGAATGTAATCTATGGATACCTCACGCTTTGTGTTCTTTACAAATTTCTCTACCACACTTTGTGCCAGTTCCAGGGTGACTTCTTTTTTATTGAAGGATGACTGGGCAATCAAGGAGATAATGGCCCCTTCAAGTTCCCGGATGTTCGTCTTTATCTGTTTGGCCACGTAGTCAATGATCTCGTCGGGCATTTCTACCCCATCCCGGTACAATTTGTTCTTGAGAATCGAGACCCGAGTTTCATAATCGGGGCTTTGCAGTTCTGCTGAGAGTCCCCATTTAAAGCGGGACAGCAATCGTTGCTCTATGTCCTGCATGTCCACAGGGGCCTTATCCGATGTAAGCACCACTTGTTTTCCATTTTGGTGCAAATGGTTGAAAATGTGGAAGAAAACATCCTGTGTGCCTGATTTTCCCGATAAAAATTGAACGTCATCTATGATAAGTACGTCAATCAATTGATAAAAATGGATAAAATCGTTTCGGGTGTTTTTCTTTACTGCTTCTATATACTGTTGGGTAAACTTTTCCGCTGAGATGTAAAGGACGGTACGTTCAGGATATTTGTCCTTGATTTCTACCCCTATGGCATGAGCCAAATGGGTCTTGCCAAGCCCTACGCCCCCAAAAATCAAGAGGGGATTAAAGGAAGTGCCCCCAGGCTTATTGGCCACAGCCATACCTGCCGAACGGGCCAACCGATTGCTGTCACCTTCCAAAAAATTGTCAAAATTATAACTTGGATTGAGCTGGGATTCTATTTTAATATTGCGAATTCCAGGAATGACAAAGGGATTGCGTAGTTCTGGGTTTTTTGACTTGATAGGGACATCCATTTCCTGTGGAGGCATATTGCCTCTATTTGAACTTGGGATTTTTTCGGTGAAGGGCTCCTTGTTGCCATAGGTGTTCTCCATCCTTATAATGTATACCAGTTTGGCGGTATCCCCCAACTCTCGTGTGAGGGCCACCTTTAATATTTTTACATAGTGTTCCTCCAACCATTCGTAAAAGAATTTGCTCGGTACTTGAATGCTAAGGGCATTGTCAGTAAGCTTAACAGGTTTTATGGGTTCAAACCATGTCTTGAATGCCTGCGGTTGGATATTATCCGAGATAAAAGCCAAGCAATTTTTCCATACGGAATCAGCAGTCACATTCATTTTAGAAGTATACTTGTTTAATGGTTAGTGTTGTTTGCTTTGTTGGTCAAAGCCGTTTCCTGGATGTGGCTCCAGGTGGTCTATGGTTGCGACAAATATGTGAACAAAATTTCTAAAAAAAAAATGAATCAGAGTTGAATTTCAACTTTTTTTTTTAGAAGTTATGGGCGATTGGGATGTCCCGTTTTAAAGGGACTTTCTTGTCTCTTTTTTCGCGCTGGCAATCGCTTTATTTTTTATGGAATATCATGGGATTTCTTTTCGTATCCGGTATGGTGAAACCGACCAAATGGGGGTGGTATATCATGGGAACTTCCCACAATATCTGGAAGTGGGAAGGGTGGAATGGTTGCGGAACATAGGTGTTTCCTATAAAGAGATGGAAGAAGGGGGGATCATGTTGCCCGTGACCTCACTCGCCATTGAATACAAGAAACCGGCCCGCTACGATGACACGATTACAGTACGCACACGACTTAAGAAACTACCTGCCGTACGGATTGAGTTCGAGTATGAGATCCTCAATCAAGAAGGGGAGGTTTTGGCACTGGCCCATACCGTCTTGGTCTTTATGGATGCCCAACGGAAGAGACCTATTAAATGTCCGGCCGATCTTCTTGAAAAAATCAAGGGGCACTATATGAAATAATACAGATTAGTATGTGGGTTTGTGTATGATGGATACGCCAAAGATGGATTGTATTTCCGAGAGGAATTGACGGGCGGTATTTTTTCTGACACGGACCACCATACTACAGTCCAGATGCAACTCTTTGGATACTACATGCGCCTGATGCTTCCTAAGGATGCGCATTACCTTGTCCATATGTGGGTATTGAAAATGAAGTTCCATTTGTTCCTCTAGAAATTTGGTGATGAATTCGGAGGCATCCAAGGTAATCTTGGCACTTTCCCTGTAAGCACTTATAAGTCCACCGACCCCCAGTTTGGTACCTCCAAAAATACGGGCCACCGCTACCAATACATTGGTAATTCCAAAGGATTGTATCTGTCCATATATGGGCATGCCCGCAGTATTATTGGGCTCCCCATCATCATTGGTACGGTATCGGGCATTGTCATCCAGGCCCAATTTCCAAGCCCAACATACATGATTGGCATTGGGATAGTTGCCCCTAAGGGATTCAATGATGACTTTTGTCCTATCTTCAGAATCAATGGGGTAGGCATGACCGTAAAACTTACTCTTTTTTTCCTTAAAGAGTATCTGGGGAGAAGGCTTGGCCAAGGTAGTATAGGTATCGGACATCAAAACAAAGCTACTAAAACAATACTCGCCACGGCCAGCCCCAATCCGAGCCAATTCCTTGGGGTCATCCGTTCCTTGAACAGCGTTATTCCCAAAAGGGTGCTAAAGAGTACAATGGCCACATTGTTGATGGTAAACACAGATGCACTGTTTAGGTGATTATTCCCCAGGGCCTTCAGTAAAAAGTAAATGGAAAAGAAATTTGGAATGCCCAGTATGATACCACCCAGTACATTTCTAAGGTTGGGTCTAAGAGGGACTTTCACGGACCGGACACCTATAAATAGGATGCCACTAAGCGCTGCAAATGCGAAGGTGAGGGCCGAGAACAAGGGAAATTCACTTTCAGGGACACGGGTTTCCCGAAAAAAATTGATGGAGGCATCAATGATTCCCGAACCCAAAAACACACCGATGGGCAAGAGGAAGGTACGGGGTCTTACCTTGATGCCATTTTGTTTCATTGCACTGAAATATACCGCAGCCAGGGCCAACAAAACCCCTATGGCCTTATAAGGTCCCAGGGCCTCGTTGAAATAAAAGAGTCCAAAGACCACAGGTACCACCAAAGACATTTTGGTGGCCACCGATACTACGGAAACACCAGCCTTTTGGGCTGTAATGGCCATTAGGTAAAAAATGGAAATAAAAAGAACACCGAGCAGGGCACTACCCCAGAAATAGGGCTTTTGAACCATTTCATTCAGGCTCAAACGTTGATTGAACAACAAGAGGCCCGTGGTGCAGGCCACCATATAATTGATGATGATGGCATAGAATGTCTGTA
>JBFOLQ010000108.1:0-3658 GCA_040830145.1 Flavobacteriaceae bacterium
AGATCCCCATTGGGTTCCAAATCTTCATTGGGATGGGCCATGGTCAAAGTGAATCAGCCTGTATCCTGGCGCTTGAAGGTATATGTCCATTTCCACAGACCAGTTCAATCTTGGAGGTCTTGGGCACCTTATCCCCGGGCTTGATTTCCTTGCCCTTGAATTTGATGTAGTACACCATATCCTTTCCAAGCTCGTCAATATAGGTTACGCGCTGCACATCCAACCCAACCGCCCGCAGCATGGATTCTGCATTTCTACGCGTTACTTGCCGAATCTTGGGCACACTCGCCTTTTTATATCCGGACGGATTCACGGTGAAATAAATCTTTCTGTTTTCCTTTACCTTATTCCCCGCTTTGGGGTTCTGCTCAATGATTGAAAATCGCGGGTAATCCGGGTTGTAATTCGCAGAATCCAATATCTCATATCTAAGGTCGGCCTCCTCCACGGCCATGAGGATTTAAATGACCGCCAACGTGGAAAAATCCGGGACCTCCACGAAACCCCCATGATTGGGAGCGCTCGTCAGCCCGCGCAGCAACAAAAGTGCCATCTCCAAAACAGCAAAAACAGCCAATACCAGGTGAACCAGAAAAGTCCTGCTTCTCAAAAAAGCAATAAAATTTCGCATAGTACGCCGTTTGCCCCGCAAATATAGTAAAGGTGTGGTTTTTTGTTATGATTTATTGTTTGATATTTGTTGAACAACAACTTGCCACATGAAATACGGCCTAGGCAAATACGCAAATTCTTGGGCAACCCTGAGTAGACGGGAAGCCGGTACAACAGTCTGCATGGATAATGAACTTGGTGGAACGTACGGAACGCCGATCTATGGAAATGGTAAAATGAACACATGAAAAAGAACATAGCCGTCATTATGGGGGGCCACTCAAGTGAATATCAAATATCCCTTAAGAGTGGGAAAGTGGTCTGCACCTATCTGGACAAGGATAAGTTCAATGTGTTCCCAATCCATATATCAAGGGAGAAATGGGTTTATATTGACCCGGAAAAAAACGAATATCCCATAAGCAGACATGATTTTTCAGTAGAGGTTGCATCCAAGAGAATTGGGTTTGACTGTGTGTTCAACGCCATCCATGGTGCCCCTGGTGAAAATGGCATCATGCAGGCCTATTTTGAACTTTTGGGCCTATGCCATACGTCCTGTGACCATTACCCTTCCGCACTGACCTTTAACAAGAGGGACCTTATAAGTACGCTACGACCTTACGGTATCAAAGCGGCCACTTCTTTTTTCTTGGACCAAGGCGATACCGTGGATACCGATAAGATTGTGGATACAGTGGGACTCCCCTGTTTTGTCAAGGCCAATAAGGCAGGAAGTAGCTTTGGCATCTCAAAAGTGTACAAAAAAGAGCATCTCCCAGCGGCCATAGAAAAAGCCTTTGCCGAGGATAATGAGATTTTGATTGAGCAAGCACTCCAGGGCACAGAGGTTTCCGTGGGTGTAATCACCCATAAAGGAACTGTAACGGTACTCCCCATTACTGAAATCATCAGTGAAAACGATTTTTTTGACTACGAGGCCAAATATGAGGGAAAGTCACAGGAAATAACCCCGGCACGTATCAGTGACATACAAGCGGAAACCGTACGGGAAGTATCAAAAAAAATATATCGGATACTTAAAATGAAAGGATTTACCCGCAGTGAGTTCATCCTTCAGGGAGACACCCCTTATCTTCTTGAAGTCAATACCACCCCGGGACTTACTGAAGAAAGTCTTTTGCCCCAACAAGCGAAAGCCGCAGGCATAGCATTGACTGAGCTTTTTGAAAATGCCATCGATGAGGCATTAAGGGAAAATGCATAACTTTAACCATGGAATGCACATACCCACATTTTGCTTTTTGTATTCCTACCTATTATTAAGGAGTGGATTCAATCGTAGATTTTGGCGGAAAATTTCCAAACAGATGAAACCAACATGATTAAAATAATCATTGCTCTGTATGTTTAGGGATTATTTTAATCATCAAAAGTCACATGCCCGTGCTGAGCGCGGCCGAAGTGTGACCCTTGAAAAACAATGAAAACAAACAGATGAAACGTGCCATTTTTCCAGGCTCCTTTGATCCCCTTACCTTGGGCCATTATGACATAGTCCTCCGGGGCATTACCCTTTTTGATGAACTGATCATTGCCGTGGGCATCAATGCAGAGAAAAAGTATATGTTTTCGCTGGAAAAACGTTTGGGGTTCATTGAACAGGCATTTTCAGGGGAACCAAAAATAAAGATAGCCACCTATGAAGGGTTAACGGTGGACTTTTGTAAAAAGGTAAAGGCCCATTTTATTCTTCGTGGGCTGCGCAACCCTGCCGATTTTGAGTTTGAAAAGGCCATTGCCCATACCAATAGGCATTTGTCTGAAATTGAGACCGTTTTTTTATTGACCTCCTCTGGCAAATCGTACATAAGTTCTTCCATAGTACGGGATGTAATCAGGAACGGAGGGGACTACAAGGGACTGGTTCCTCCTGGATTGGTCCTTAAATAATTAAAATGTAGTATTTTTCTTATTTTTTTAAGATGTAATAACTTAATGTCGTAAGAGCCTTTCTTCGCAACAATCTTTGGCCTGTTCACAACAAACCTTTTACCATTAGCGATAAATAGTCCTATTTTGGTAAGAAATTACCCCGTGTTGAAAAGCATCTTCGACAAAATTGAGCAAAGCTATCTCATTCGGCAATTGCCGCAGGCTACGGTTTTTTTGAACAAAAGGCTTCAAATAATCCATGCCTCGGATAGTTGGGCCAAAGAATTTGGGCTGGACAAAACAGAAATTCCTGGAAAAAGCTTACCATCCCTTTTTGAAGAGGTCGCTGATGATGTAAAGGAATTGGTAAAGGATTGCCTATCTGGCAAAAAATCCATTACCACTATCAAACGTCACATAGACAGCCATGAAAATGAACGTTGGTACCAGTGGCAATGCAAACCATGGTACGATGAGAACGAGAACATCATTGGCACCATACTACAACATGATAACATTACCAATAGAATAAAAAATGAGTTGGTGCTTGAAAAGCAAAAAAGCCTTTTGGAGGAAAGCTCTGAAATGCATCAAATGGGGTATTGGGAATACAATGCCCTAAGCAGCGCCATGCAATGGACGTCCATCACCCTTAAAATACATGAAGTGGGGAATGGTTTTAAACCTACTCTGGACAATTTCACTGACTTTTATGCAGAGGGCCACAGCAAAAATACCATCTCCATGGCATTGTACGAGGCCATTGAGAAATTTAGGCCATGGAACGAAAGATTAGAGCTTATCACGGCAAAGGGCCGAAAGCGATGGGTTCAATCCATAGGTCGTCCCATTGTAAGGAACAACGAGTTTATAGGATTGGTTGGGACCATCAAGGATGTCACACAAGAAGTTGAAAACGAAAAAAGGAGCCGGCAAAATGAGCAATTATTAAAGACAATGATCGATCATTTGCCCATAAACGTTTATATAAAGGATAAAGAGTCCCGAAAAATTCTGGTAAATAAGGCCGAATGTGATTTTTTGGGTGTAAAGGATCCTGAAGAGCTCTTGGGAAAGAATGATTTTGACCTATACGACACCGAAGCGGCACGTGCGGACCGTGAAGAAGACCTCTATGTCATGAAAAATC
>JBFOLQ010000109.1:0-2986 GCA_040830145.1 Flavobacteriaceae bacterium
CCCCAATGCCAAATTTACTGTGGAAGGCCATACAGACAGTGTGGGAAGCTCAGAAAGCAACCAAAGACTATCAGAAGCAAGAGCCAATTCGGTTAGGGATTTCCTGATCAATGAAGGAATTGATCATAACAGATTATCCGCATTAGGCTATGGGGAAGAAAAACCAATTGCTTCAAATTCCACTAGAACTGGGAGAAAACACAACAGGAGGGTGGAAATTAACCTGATAAAATAATTACATCATTATTCTGCATTGAAAATGTCATAGGTTGAACCTATCAAATTTTGGAAAAAAGTCAGAAAAAGGCCATCAATATTTTCTTGATGGCCTTTTATAATTGCATTCTTACAAGAAATAGTATCATAAACCAAAGAAAAATGTAAGTGCCACAAAATCATCATTATAGATTTACTCCATAAACTCATTTCAGCCATTTATCAATTGTAAACCCTCATAGGTTAATCGGCACCCTTTTCTTAAAACCAAAGCACTTTAATTTATGTTACCAGATAATGTTCCCTGCTTATTTCCTAAAGGAAAATACAAGGAAAAACCTACTTGCTTATGCTTATATCTTTACTCTTCATCTTACGCTATCTTTCCAAAAGGAAAGTCTTTTGTTCTGGCATCATAAACTGGCGCCTACATGTAACCAAATTGTTCTTCTTTCTATGTTTAGGGGTCCAATTGCATGCACAACAGGTGGATAATTGGTATTCTGCGGACAGGGCTATTAACGTTCCCTCTACGTTCCCGGGCTCACTACACGAATTTACGCCCTATGCCCCCGCAGATGGTACTCCCATCACTGTATGGTATGAATTGGTTGACTATTCATTAGCCTTTAGGCAAGATGCTATGGAGCATCCAGACCCAGCCAATTATGACCAGCCTTGGGAAAATTATCCAAACCATGGTTTTGAGCATCCAGGTGGTCCAGGTTTTCTAACCCCAACAGGGGCAATTCCTGGCCTTCCCACGTTGCGCAGAAATGTCATGAACTTTAACCCCGCTGTAGAGTTCAATCCCTCAGGACCTGGTGACGCCCTATACTTCCGTTCCCACGCCAGAGATGAGTCCATAATTTTCATTGTCTTTGCAGCCTCAGGAGCTGGAAGTACCGCAGAAACGCAAAGTTTGTTATTTGGTGGGGATATCGATAATTATCTTAACAACCTTACAAATCTTTCTTTGGGAATATCCAATGGTAATCGTTTTTCCATCGGTAGAACCTGGGATACAGGCACATTCTTTCAGTCAGGTGGGGTTGACCTTTTGGAAAGACCTACGATAGGAACTTTTATCAGGCAAACTGGTCTTAATCAAGAAACATTAAACACTCGAGTAAATGGGCTGCCCGATATATTCAATCTGGTAAGAAATCATCCAACAGCCGATGAGAGTCTATTCTATTATAATAGAATGGGAAAGCACTTTAATGACACCGACGGAATGGTTGACCCAAGTAATCTTGACGGCCATATTGCAGAAATAATGTTGATGGATGGTATTGCAAACGCTAACCATATCCAGAGAATGGAAAGTTATTTGGCTGTTAAATATGGCATCACCCTTAACAGTGCAGGTGGACTTGGAAGCGCGAGTGGAAACACATCCTATGATTATTTGGCGGCTGACGGTACGGTCATTTGGGATTTTGATATAGCTAACCCGTACAATTATGATATTGCCGGTATAGGCAAAGATAGGTTTAGAGATGCTGGAGCCCACAGGTTACGATACAACTTATACCAGCGCATCTCAAAAAGTGTCAATACCGAAGCTATTGTCACTATATCCACAAACACCGACTTCTTGACAGACAATTTGGATGACACTAGAACGGCCATCGATGCTTCCCCATTCACAAATCCGCGCGAACACAATTACTTGCTCTGGGGAAACGACCATGCCAGCTTATCCTCTACAATTGCTGAACTTCCTTTAGGAACAGTAACAGAAAGAATTTCTAGGGAATGGAAAATCCAAAAAACATTTTCAATGGGAGTAACTCCAATTTCAGGGGTAAGCATCAGAGTAGAGCTTTCAGGGTCGGATATCACCATAATTCCAGACTGTGCCCTCTATTTGATGATAGATACTGATGGGGATGGAGATTTTACAACTGGCCCCATCACCTATATAGAAGCAGCCGTCGTAGACGCTTTATCTAGAATTGCAGAATTCCACAATATAGATTTTCAAGACGGGGAGGTATTTACCATTGGCTATGGAGATTTTACACCACCTACTGGAAGCATTGATGATATCGATGTTTGTGATGTTGTTCCTCCTGTCAATATTGCTGACGTATATAATTTGGATGATAATTGCGCTGTAGATACAGTAACACATATAGGAGATTTTTCACTTGGAGGTACTAATCCTGAAATTATATCTCGCACTTATCGAATAACTGATACCTCCGGCAACTTCACTGATCTTATCCAAACAATAAATGTTTACACTACTCCTGATGCAGGGGGTGCCAATATTGTTAATATCTGTGTCAATGATCTTCCCATTAATTTGTTCACAAGTCTTAGTGGGACACCAGACCCAGGAGGCAATTGGGTAGATAATGATGGAACGGGAGTCGATTTGATGGACCCTTCCAACGTGGATTTCATGGGAGTCCCAGCAGGCATGTATAACTTCACATACACTATTACCCCAATCGCCCCATCCTCTTGCTCCGACGACACCGCTACGATTACTGTTATAATTAATGCATCACCCCCCGTCCCATTGGTCAGCGTGACGGCCGAGGACTGCTCGGGCAACGGCACGAACGTTGGGGACAACTGTGAGTAGGCCCTTGCCGACACCGTCACCCCAGCAGGTCCCAGCGTGGACGGCGCCGGGAACATCACAGGCGGAACGGACGCTACCAACTATACCTTGACGGCTACCACCGCCGACTGCTGCACGGCGGATTCTGCGCCATTCGTCTACGACTGCGGCATACAGTTGGCATCACCCCCC
>JBFOLQ010000110.1:0-4281 GCA_040830145.1 Flavobacteriaceae bacterium
ATACCCCCCCTGCCCACTACAATTAGTTTTCTAATTTTGTCCTTATCCATATTGCCGGACATTTAAAAAACCCAACGGTGGCCCCCCTGTTTGGGGTCTGGCATGTCAGTTAAAAAAGTGCCCCCGCCATAGAATGGCGACTTTCCAAATCGCACAAACTCCCCACGAACGGCGGGGTTCACCTTATTCAGCTTCTTTTCATTTAAATATTTTGACTCATCCCCAACATGGTGCTGAAATGAATCCCCAGCACCTATTGAAGGCCTATCCTGTGAAATTATTTTGAAGTGGGTGCCGGTAAATACTGTGATGGTGTTTTTCCAGCTTAAAATAGGCTTATATGGCTTTTTAAAGTGTTTCGGCGGTCTCTTATCTACCACATAATGGATATCCTCCACCCAACCCTTACGGTTCCACCCATTAATGATACTAGGAACAATATTCTTAGTTGCATTCATAAAAGTATCTGAGGATATCGCCACAAAGCATCCAGGCATATCAAAAGAAATGTCCATGGTTCTTTCGGCCAGAATATCCTCAGATTTTGAGGTGCCCCTACCCCCAATAACATATAAAAAAGTAGTTTGTAAAAGGTTTGCCAGCTGAGAAAACCAATTACTATAACGAAGTTCAACTTCGGGGTTATCCTTCCGAATCTTCTTCCTGTTGGACATATTCAAATAATTGGCGGGGTTCGGCTCCCATATCTTGTTTAATCCGGATTTTTTCTGCCTCAGTAATATTCATTTCATCAACATATCTGGCCAAAAGGTTACGGTCACTGGCTTCCGGTAAATCCTTAAACTGGGTGATATCTGAACTATAGACCTTAATTGGTTTTGCGAAAGCAGAATCAGGAATCTTAGGCTCCTCTTCCTTGTCAAGTCCTTTCATTCTATATGCCCGTTCCAATATCAAGGAGGCTTTGTTATAATCATCCACCGACTCCGCGGAGCGTATTGCGGCATCAACTAGTTTTAACTGCTTTTCAAAAAGCACATTTCTCCAGGCATCCTGTTTTACCTGGTCATCCAAGTAGAACCAAACCATAGCGTCCTCAAAACGGGACTTGGCAGTAATCCTATCAAGTTGTGGATACGTAATGGCCAGCTTAGAAATTATGGTTTGAGGAGAATTGCAACTGTTCCAAAGGCCATTTACAAAATTCAATTGCTCTAGGTATTCTACCATCTCATGTGGTAACGTCTCTGTACGGCCTTTGTCCACCCAGTCTTCAAGAATACTTAGGTGCATGCCCTCTAGGCTATTTATTTCCTGGTCATCAGATTGACCAATACGCTTGGCCTGGCGCTTTTTTTTTTCATCTCATGATATCATTTTGGTCCAATAAACTATTATAGGCTAGTTTACATCGGAAAGCTTCGCAGCAATCAATACATACAGGACATCTATCTTTAGTGGTTGGCGAAACGCATTCACCGTTTGCAATCTTCAATAATATATCTTCGGCCATGATTAACTAATTGAAAATATTTCTCGTTTAATGTCCTCAAATCGTTGCTTGCCAGTAATTTTTTCATGAATCTGTATTGCTGTTACATTTCCAAGAATAGCAAGATCCATGAGGGTCCGTGATTTTGCAATGTGAACGTCAATAACACCTTGTTCATAAGCCTCTCTCAATCTGCTTTTTTTGTCTCGCCATAAATACAAAAATGGGCGAAGCTCATATTGTAATGCATGGGCTATTCCCCTTGGACCTTCCCCTTGCGCCGCAAGGGTAGTAATTATTTCGTAATCACTTTCCGTTAGCAGTTCTTTTAATTCGGATATTTTCATGGACAATCACTTATGGCTAGTACTATTATGAAGTGAACCAAAAAAGAGAGCACAATCAATGTAACGGCCCAAAGCAGTAAAAATGAAGTATTACTTGAATTCCTCTTTATAGGTCCCAACTTTAGATCCCTCATGGTTTTTACCTTTTTACTCCTCCCGCGGCGGGGTGGTGGCTGAGGCATTTTATCTCTGGGATATCTAGGTACCGTTGCCCCCATTATTTACCTTTTTTCCAATACAGCCTTGGCATGTGCCAACAAATCTTGGTCCCGGGCCACTAAGTCTTCATTGCCTTTGTTTTTGTTGCGGCCAATGTTGTTCTCCAGGTTCTTGATTTTCTGGGTCAAATCAGGTGTGGACAAACCGGCAATTTCTTCCTTTGCGGCCAACCGCTCAAATACTGGGTGTTTTCCCAATAGATTTCCAGTTTCTTTATAATGTTCCAGTTCATCCCAAGCCTCCTTGTTTTTGATGTAGTTTTCCAACACCACATCTACCGTGTGCTTGGCCACATCCGCAGACAACAACTCATGGAGTTTGGGTTGAACCTCCTTAAACCTCTCATAGGCGCTGATCAGTTCATTCACCAATATTTTTAGCACATCAGGGCAATCGGCCTTGCGCAAAAAGGGAAACTGGTCCCGAAGTTTAACACTGGCCTTGACCTCTAGTGGTATGGTGTCAATCTCTTTTTGTATCAGCTCTTGTTTAGCTTCTTCAATCTGTTGAAACAAATCAACCTTACTCTTTTTGGGTTTTAGGCCTAGCTCCTTGGCCAATTCCTTAGAAGGATAATACTCAGCTGCATCAGCCTTAAATGCCAACAAACGGTCTTCTAACGATGGTGGTTCAGTAGGGGGCGGTGTGGGTTCATCAACCTTTTTAGTGACCTGCACAATCGGTTTCTGAAGTATGATTTTCAATTCCCTTTCGGTGATACCAACGGACCTGGCAATTTCGTAATGCATACGCGACCTATTGGCCTCCGTATCTGTCATTCTCCGAAAGCTGTTCTGAAGAGCCAGACTTTTTCTTGGAAGTTGGTTATAGAGGTTGCGACCACCCATTAGGGAGCGATTATGTTTTAAATAGTCAAGCACCTGGTTCTTGGCATCCATATCGTCATACGTTTAATGAGATGCCAAAATACCGTGCATGTGCACGGCTTAAAAGGACAAAGGAGTCCCAGAAGTCATTCAAAAATCAATTTGAAGGCCAATCAACCACCCCAACGGCCTCACAATAATCACTTAAATTTGAATCGATACAGTTGTTTCTTAAGTAAGAACCTCCTGAGAAATGAAGGTCTATATAAATATCAGATGGAGTTCCCACCCTTACTTTCACACTTGCTGAATCTCCTATCCTAGCAGTATAGATATATTTCCATGAGGATTCTTGAACTAATGTGTCTTTTTCAGCCCCAGATTCATTTAAGTATGTGATGTTCATGGGTGGTTGATCTACTATAACCCAATATCTACCCTCACCTTGTGCTCCTCTTGGATTTATTTCAGCTTCATCTTCATTGTTACAGGCCAATAAAGCGAGTAAACTCACAAAAATAAAAGTTAATCTCATATGTTGATTTTTTTGCAAAGTATGGAATATCAGTTAATTAAAAAAGCCCCACCCAGTATAACCGGGCAGAGCTTAAAAAAACCAACCATGAAATGATTTAACTTCTACTTTCTTCCACAAATACATGATTGCCCCCACCGGCATCATGTGCCCTGAAGGTAATACGTGTACCCGCAAGCCCTTGCCAATCTACGGCACCGGCAAGCAAGAAATTGGTGTTGTTAGCCAGAATGGTTGCGGGGTTGGCGCCCCCACTGCCAATAAGCGTATACATGCCTCCTGTAATTGCGTTGATAAGGTCGGTGATAACCGTGGCCGCTGTATTATCTGCCAATTGGTATTCCCCTTGTCCCTCAGAAACATCAACTTCTGTTGTGTCCGCAGCTACCGCCTCAGAGGTAGCAAAGGTAAAAGTGCCATAATACCGCCCGGGCATAAGACCTGTTTTGGCAAATTGTTGAAACTTCACCATTATGGACGTGGCGTCGTTGTTATTGACACCCTCTGGCACCAAACTCAAAGGTGCTGCACAACTGCCATACACACGGTAAAAACCGTTGGGGTCTCCACAACTACCAATTTTAACGGCCACAATAATAGGCCTGTTGAGCCAGTTTGCCACGAATTCCTCTGCCTCCAGCGTGGACCCGGGAAACTGAAACTCAGGCAAAGCGCTTAAGGAAACATTGTCCTCTTCACCTTCGCCTGAAAATGGCAAGGATGTTTTGGAGGCCGTAACCTGCATCTTGGTGGCATACGTGCCGGCCTTGAACAAATAATTACCGGTCATTTTCACGCCATTATCGTCCCGTGATGGGTAGGCAGATAGATCTGCGGCATCAATCAACACTATCTCCATGTTCTTGGCTTCCGCGGCTCCCTTTCCTTTCTTGATGATAC
>JBFOLQ010000111.1:0-8904 GCA_040830145.1 Flavobacteriaceae bacterium
TCCTTCCTTAAATCCATAGGCCACAAGCAGTACAAAAAACACCAAACCAATCATGAACAGTGGCCATATCCATGTAAATGGAAAGGAGACCAGCCCAAAAAAGGGAAAACTGAAATATACCAGGTCGCGGTCACTTTTTAATCCGTTCAGATCGGCTTGGGCGAAATATGATACTAACGGCATTAAATAACTTCCCTGGTGCGCCAGGGTATTACGGTCCAATCGTTCATAATTGTCCCGCACCGTATGGTAATCAAAATGGTCATCGATAAAGGCGAAATTAAAGCCCTCAATATCACCATCCTCCCTAAAGACAGTGAGGTCTGTGTCATTGGGGAGCATTTTATAAATACTGTACATTAAGGAATTGGCCACGGGGAATTGAGGGGAAGCACGGGTAAACTCTTCAATCAGGTGGGCGTTCCCTCCGTTGGTCTCAATAAGCATATAGCTGGGGCCACCGCTTCCCCTAGCCTCAAAATTCAATACAAGACCTACCTCTTTGGCCCAGGGATGTTGGTTCACAAAGAGATCGGCCCCATTGAGACCGAGCTCTTCGGCATCGGTAATCAGGATTATAATATCGTTCTTTGGGACTACCTTCTGTGCCAAAAAGGCACGAACTCCTTCCAATAGGGTAGCGACCCCACTACCCGCATCACTTGCTCCTAGGGAAGAATGTGGACTGCTATCGTAATGTGTCAGTAATAACAGGGCCTTGCCACTAGTGTCTTTTCCTTCGATTCGGGCCATGATGTTGATGGCCTTACTGAGATTTGCCCAATCCCCCACCGTATGGCCTTCTTGGATAGTGGGTTTCAATCCCATTTTTTGAAGTTCCTCCATGATGTATTTCCGAACATCGGCGTGCCCTTTGGAGCCTACACCATGGGGGTCCTGGGATACGGCCTTTACATGGGTCAGGGCCCTATCCGTGGAAAATTTCGTCTCTG
The DNA here is from genome assembly GCA_040830145.1 of Flavobacteriaceae bacterium. GTDB lineage: Bacteria > Bacteroidota > Bacteroidia > Flavobacteriales > Flavobacteriaceae > JBFOLQ01. The sequence continues at coordinate 954 of JBFOLQ010000111.1, forward strand.
CAACGGTTTGCCCTTGATCATACGATGGCATGAGGGATTCGAAAGCCCAATAGATGGCTAGTACAACCAAGATGAGGGTGAGGAGGGAGGGGAATTTTTTCACACGAACGAATTTAGGTCCATAAATTGATTTCAAAAATATGCCAATGCCCGTTTCATGGGCTTTGAGCTTGGGACACACCCAGTACCAAAACATGTGTCCATTGGTGTGGCGGGGTTTTTTGAATAGTTGCCTTTGATGAAAGGGATTCCCAAGGTAGAAAAAAAGCACCAATGTTTTGCGGATACCGTTCAAGGGGACCCAAACATGTAATTTCTACTTGTAATCAGATGGCTTCGCTACCATTCAAAAAATGGATGTACACTCCCAATGGAAGGGCGAATCCATCATTTGTCGGTACGGAGTGGAAGAAATACGACCCTTTAAGGTATAATGGCAATTTGGGAGGTTTTTGCTTCAAAGTTTTCATCGAGAAAAAACCATTTGGCATCCATTCTGTCCAAATCCTTTTTGGGCTTTCTCCCCACTTTGCACATAATCTGGCCACAGTGGGGCAACCCATTGCAATTTGAGAAGTAGATGGAAAGTACCCAACCTTCACAGATCATGGCTTGTCCCTTATAGACAAGATGACCTGCCGTAAGTGTTGAGCTACCATTTTCATGGAGGGCCAGGAGGGCCTCTGTTTTCTTGTGAGCCACGTCCTTATGGACGACCTTGTAGGTTCCCTTCAAATGTTTTAAGTGTGCTTTGGCGACCGGGACGTCCTCCTTGGCAAAATGTTTGGTCAATTTGCTTTCCTTGAAGGATGTTTTTAAGTTCGAAAGTATATTGTTCGGAAGCTTTCTGATTTCGTCAGAAGTAAGTTCAGAACTGCGGTATTTGGGAAATTGTTGAACGGTTTCAGTGTTATTGCTGATGAACACTTTCCCGCTGAAGGATTTATCAAACCGGGAAACCCCCATAAGGTCTCCTTGATGTACGTGTTCTGCCGCTTGTAGTACTTCCAATGAAATAAAAAGCGGGGCATTGGTGCTGGTGTTCACAAACCTCCCTAGCAATAGCTGCCCCGATTCGTGTACTAGAAAGAACCCTTTGTACATGGGATAACCTGCCAAATTCAAGGTGCTGTTCCCGGCAGAATCCTTAATGGAGAGCTCCAAAGGGTAGGCCCCGTTTTCAATGGCGGTGAAAATTCCTGAGTATTCCCCCACGAATTTCTCGATAACGTGGGCGTATTTACTACTGGCCGATAGATCTGTAAGACGTTGTAGATGCTTGCTGGTGGCTGTCCAACGGCGACAACCTATGTATTGGGAAATAATGGGGTCTATCTTTTTTTCAAAGGATAGTTGGTACTGTTCCTCTTTTGTGGCAACCCTTTGAAATACGATTTCACCCATTACGGTATCCCTGTTTTTATCGTACCCGCAGTAGCCGCCTACCAAAAATGGTTTTATTTTTATCTGTCGGTCACAAAATATCCCAATGAACATGGAGCGGTCCAAGGGATTGTCCGCACTGTTAAAGATCAGTGACATACCATTTTGTTGATACTGGATCCTTCCTTCATAGTAATATTCAGAGTAGGTGTTCTCCTTTTCCCAATAGACCATCTCCCATATGACCTTTAGGTTGGTTTCAAACAGCGTGAGCCTATTGTTGATGATTTCCCCTATCTCCCCCGTGTAGTACCCTACATAATATTCTATTTCTGGAACCGTTTCGGCGGGTTTTTCCAGACCGATCTGTTCGGCAATCTCCTTGTCGGACAGGGAGGAGTTTTTTAAAAACTCGTTGACATTTCTGTGACCAAGCGTGTTGAAATAGATGTATACAAATTCGCGGGTCATCCTAATGGGGTTGGCCCCATTTTTCCACTCCCTGTGTTTATTGTACAGATATTTGCCATTGACCCATTTGCCCGTTTTGTCCAGAATCAATTTTTTGATGCTGGGCGCTTCCTCATCGTAGTAATTATACCCATAAAGCTGGTAATCCATTAAGGTTTCGGGCGATACGCCATAATGTTCCTTTAACTTCATGACCAATGCCTTGTGCAGGGCTCCAAAAACCGTTGGGGTTAAGGCCAATCCACTTTTTCTGTTGGTTCTTCCCATGGGGTGTTCCTGTTTGTTCCTGTAAATATATCAGGAATTCCTAAATTATTTATCCGTAACGGGAATTATTTAAAACATCAACTGGAATTCCAATCTTTAGCATCGATTAACGAACCAAACTAATTTAAACTAGCACATATGAGAACTCAAAATGTATTGATGCTACTCTTCTTTTTTTCATTTTTGGGAATGCAGGCCCAACAAGTGGTTAGGGGAGTGGTCTTGGATGAGAGCAAGGATCCCTTAGCTGGGGTGAATGTTATTGAAAAGGGAACCTCAAACGGAACCTCTACTGATTTTTTTGGGAATTATTCCATTACTGTGGATGAAAACGCCACCTTGGTATTTTCATACCTTGGCTTTAAGACCCAGGAAGTGGCTGTCAACGGACAGGAAGTAGTGGATGTGTTGCTCCTAGAGGATGCTTCCCAGCTCGATGAAGTGGTCGTTCAAGGATTTGGCGGGGTCATGGGCCAAGCGAGGAGAAGGGCCGAGTCCGTTCAGAACATACCGGAATCAGTGGTCACGTTCCCTGCAGAACAGATTGAGGCGACAGGCGTTAACAATTTGCAATCCTTTGCTGGGCAAATTCCCAATTTTCAGTTTAATACATCACAAAATGTTGGGGTCAATTTTGTTACGGTTAGGGGTATTCCCCAAATTAGGAATGGGGAGGCTCCCGTCGCTTTTGTAGTGGATGGGGTGACTGTGCCCGATGCCAATTTGTTGAATCAGGAACAATTTGATCTGGCCATGGTGGAGATTGTCAAGGGGCCACAGGGAGCCCTCTATGGAAAGAACGCCATTGCAGGGGCCATCAACGTGCTTACCCAAAAACCTTCCAATCTTTTTAAAGGGAAAGTAAATGTAGGATACGGCTCTGGGAATACCCTTAAGGGCCAAATGGCGCTGTCAGGGGCCCTGGTAAAGGACAAGTTGTTCTTCCGTGCTTCAGGGAGCTATAAAAAATCTGACGGATTGTTCACCAACATCGCAGTTAATGACCACCCTGATTATTATGACGATACAAACTTTAGGGGCCAATTGACATGGCAGGCCTCTCCCAAATTCAGGCTTACGGCCAGTGGACAATACAGTAACATTGACGGGGGGGCATTGTACTATCATACCGATAAGGATGGTGCCCAAATTGTACCCACAGGCAATTTGGACAATGTGGAACCGAGATCCAATGAACTGGGTGTGGCCTCCTTGAAAAATTTCTTTGGATATCTAAAGGCCGATATTGATTTTGAAAACATGAAGATGCAGGTAGTCACTTCCTATAATGATGCAAAAAGAAACCATGAAGGGGATTTGGACCATGGCCCTGCTCCTGTGTTAAGACAATATCAGGATAGCGATTCCAAGGTCTTCAATGCGGAGGTCCGCCTCGGTTCCAAAACCAAAGCTGACGATAGACTGTCTTGGGATTTGGGAGGGTTTTACCAAAAAAATGAAAAACTATTGTTGACCAGGGCTTGGGCCGATTTTGGATTCTTTGGCCCTGATCCAGGTCCCTCGGGAACATTTAGCCTCCTAGGGGTATCTGACTTTACCAATACCTACAATACCATAGCGCTTTTTGGCTTTATTGATTATAAAGTGACCCCCAAGCTTACCGTGTCGGCCGGTCTACGATATGACAATGATGCCATTGAACAAGTAAAACGCGATGTGGATGGCAATGTCATTGAAACACCGGATAAATCCGATAGTGAGCTACAGCCAAAATTCTCACTGGCCTATAAGGCAACGGATAATATGATGATGTTTGCCAATTATGGGCGTGGGTATCGCGTGGGAGGATTCAATGCAAAATTGACCCCACTTTTTGATGACGAGTACAGTGCAGAGACCAGTGATAACTACGAAGTGGGACTAAAGACCAATTGGTGGAATGATAGACTGATTGTGAACACGGCCGTTTACTACACCAAATTGAACAACCAACAGCAATACGGACTTAGTTTGGTACCACCTGATATCTTTTTGGGGAACTATAACTACAACGAAAGTGATATCCGTGGGTTTGAGGCCGATATGAAATTGAGAACCTCCAAATATCTGGATATACTGGCCAGCTATGGTGTCAGTAAGGCCGAGATTATAGATGGGGGTGTGGCAGGAATGCTTGACACCAATGCCGATGGCACCCTTGATACACCCAATGACAGAAGCCATCTCAAGGGTGTAAAGACCCCGTTTGTTCCACAGGACAGCTATAGTTTGGGCCTACAATCCAATTTTCCCATTTCGGACAATATAGACTTTAGGGCATTCGTAAACTTGAAGGGTACGGGAAAAATTTATTGGCACGAGGAAATATTTACAAATCCGGCCACAACAACAGGGCCACTTCCCCAATTGTCGTCCCCAGGATATAAGGTGTTGGATGCACGCATTGGGGCCGATATTGGAAAGAATATTGGAATCACCCTTTGGGGAGCCAATATCTTGGATGAAAGATATGCCATGGAATTTTACTCCAGTCAGTCCGCTGGGGGACCGGGCCAGGATTTGATATGGTTGGGCAATCCGGCCACTTTTGGCGTGGATGTAATGTATAAGTTTTGATTGCACTACATTATTTCATGTGAATTTTTGAGTTAGTTTTTATAATCAGTGTAATTGACAAAGGCCGCTGAAACTTCCTTTAGTGGCCTTTTTTAGCCAAAGTTTTATGAGAGTTGCAACAGATATAGGGGGCACCTTTACAGATTTGGTATGCCTTGAATTTGATCAAAAGACAGGGAAGCCTACTGGAGTAAAGGTATCTAAGTCAGATACCACCCCCTCCAATTTTGAACAGGGAATTTTAGATACCATACGCAAAGGGGAGGTAGACCTGGGGCAAATAGATTTTTTTGCCCATGGTACCACGGTGGTCATCAATGCCCTTACGGATAGAAAAGGGGCAAAGACGGCCCTAATCACCACCATGGGATTTAGGGATGTCTTGGAGATTGCCCGTTGCAATCGACCAGACCTGTTCAATTTCAACTTTATAAAACAACCTTCCTTTGTGCCCCGTCATCTGCGTTTTGAAGTGGATGAGCGTCTCAACTATAAGGGGGAGGTGCTACGGAAACTCAATGCCTCAAATCTGGGGGATATAATTGCGCATTGTAAGGAAGAGTGTGTTGAGGCCGTGGCCATTTGCCTATTGCATGCCTACAAAAATCCAGAACATGAGGTAAGCTTGTTGAAAAGACTGCAAAAGCAATATCCTGGGGTAGAGATTATCGCCTCCCATCAAGTCACACGTGAATGGCGCGAATATGAACGTACGAGCTCCACGGTCTTATCAGGATATGTGTTGCCCATAGCCAAAAAGTATTTGGACAACCTAGAAAAAAGACTGGGGGAACAAGGTCTTAAGAATGCCCCGTACATCATGCAATCCAATGGGGGGATTACCACCATCAACGATGTCAGGGCCAATCCCATCACCATGGTGGAATCAGGACCGGCCAGTGGGGTATTTGGGGCCATCGCCCTTGGCAATGTCATGGGAAGAAAGGACCTCATAGTGCTTGATATTGGGGGCACTACCGCCAAATGCGCACTCGTTGAGAATGGCCAGGTAAAGATTACCACCAATTACAAAATAGAACATTCCCGTACAGAAGCGGGATACCCCATACAGACCCCTGTCATCGATATTGTGGAAATCGGAAATGGCGGAGGCAGTATTGCGTGGATTGACGCTGGTGGCAAGATGCACGTGGGACCCAAAAGCGCAGGGGCCATGCCAGGACCTGCGGCCTATGGCCGTGGGGGGCAACAATTGACCACTACGGATGCCAATGTCATCACGGGACGGATCCACCCTGATTATTTCATTGGGGGCGAAGTGAAGCCCGACTATGGAAACATCGATGCCGCGGCGGCGGCACTTTGTAAACAATTGGGAGGTAGCAAGTCAGCTATAGCCAAGGGAATCATTCGGGTGGCCAATGCCAATATGATCAACGCCCTGAAGCTTATCTCGGTGAACAAAGGACACGATCCAAGGGATTTTGCCATGGTGGTGATTGGCGGTGGCGGTGCCATGCATGGGGCCGACTTGGCCCGGGAACTTCAGGTAAAGGAGTTGGTGGTGCCACCCCACGCAGGGGTATTCTCCGCCTTTGGAATGTTGATGTCAGACATTCGAAGGGATTTTATCCGTACCAATGTAGTTACGCTGACAGACGATCAAAGACCGCTCATCCAAGCAATATTTGATGATATAAGGGAGACGGCCATTCAAAGTTTTAAGGCGGATGACTATGGAAAAGATGCCATACACTTTACGTATTATGCAGATTTGCGCTATGCCGGCCAAGAGCATTATGTAAAGGTATTGTTGGATGGTTTTGACAGAGATACGCCCCTTGGGGCCATTACCGACCATTTTCACAAGGCGCATAAAAAGAACTACTCCTTTGATTTGGATGCCCCGGTGGAACTGGTGAATTTTCATTTGGTGGCAGAAGTGGCGGTGGAAAAGCCCGAATTTCCAAAAATGGAAAAAACAGGTGCGGAAATTGAAACGGCCCGCTTTGACGTCCGCGAGGTGGATTTTGATGATTTGGGAACCCACCCAACCCCATTTTACCACCGACATATGTTGGAGCCTGACATGCAGGTAACTGGCCCCGCGGTCATTGCCGAAAAGGCCACGACCACGGTGGTTCCCCCGGATTATGTAGTCCAGGTGGACACCTATGGTAATCTATTGTTAACCCTTTCAGCCTAAAAAAATGGAAAAATTTACATTGGAGATCATTCAAGATGCACTGGTGGCCGCCGGGGATGAAATGTTTAAGACCTTGGAGCGTACCAGTATGAGCCCCATCATCTATGAATCGTTGGATTATGCTGTGGGCATCACTGATGCAAAAGGGGAGTTGTTGGCCCAGGGAAATGGGGTCACGGCTTTCTTGGCCGCGTTGGATTCCGTGGTAAAATCAACCTTGGAAAAATACGATGAAACCAATCCATTAAAACCAGGTGACATTGTAATCGCCAATACCCCGTACGCCGGGGGTGGTACCCATTTGTCTGATGTCTCGGTGGTATATCCCGTCTTTTATGGGAATGAGTTGGTGGCATTTACGGTCAACAAGGCCCATTGGACAGAATTGGGAGGCACTTTTCCGGGATCGGTCTCTACAGTGGCCACTGAGATTTTTCAAGAGGGCTTGCATTTCCCTTTTATCAAAATAAAGTCAGAAGGTATGTACAATCAGGCCATCATTGATTTGATAAAGGCCAATGTACGCCTGCCGGACAGTACCATTGGCGATCTTTTTGCCGGGATAGCGGCGGCTGAGACGGGCGCCAAAAGAGTGCTTTCCATTATTGGAAAATACGGATTGGACACCTACCATAAGGCCATTGGGGATTTTTTGGATTATGGGGAGCGGATGTGCCTCGAGGCATTGAAAAATATTCCCAATGGAGTTTACGAAGGGGAAACCCAGATAGAGGACAATGGTTTTGGGGAAGGTCCATTCCCCATGAAGGCCAAGATTACGGTAACCGATACAGCGTTTATAGCGGATTTCAATGGCTCACACCCCCAAGTGAAAGGAGCTACCAATCTGTCTTTTAGTGGCTTGGTAACGGGTTGTCGAAGTTTGTTCAAAGCGATTACCACGCCCCAAATGGATGCCAACGGAGGAGCTTTTCGCCCTATGGAGGTTCTTTGTGAACCCGGGACTATTGTAAGCGCCCCGGCTCCATCCGCCGTATCAGTGTATTACGAGGTGTTGATCACGGCCATTGATTTGGTATGGAAAATATTGGCTCCCTTGATTCCGGATAAATTGCCTGCGGGTCA
>JBFOLQ010000112.1:0-2821 GCA_040830145.1 Flavobacteriaceae bacterium
GGTGGTTTTTTGCGAAATACTTCCTTCCCTTCTTTGGCCAGGGCCGCTTCATGATGGGTAACCCGTAACCCTCCATCGGAGGGCATTTTTACCAAGGAATCCTTGGGGAACTCCATTGGGAATCCATCGGTACCGGTTACCTGAACAATCTTTCCATGGATGGCAGTGACCCTTCCCTTAAAATCATCATCCAGGGCTTCCACCCAATCCCCAATTTTAAAAACAGCCATCAAAAGAGTTTTTAATACGCAAAATTAATGTTATTTTTCGGCAGCAAACCGCTGACTATGTTGACCAAACTTTTCATCTTGGCGTTGGACTTGGAGCAGTATATGCTTCCCTGCATGACCAAAAAGTGGTTGGGGATTGACTGCCCAGGTTGTGGTCTACAGCGTTCGGTGGCACATCTTATCAAAGGGGAGTTTGTGGAAGCCTTTTTTATGTACCCGGCCATCTACCCAATGCTCCTATTATTTTCATTCATGGTGATCAAGCGTTTTTTTAGCCTACAGTACGAGAATGCCATTACCATTGGGTTGTCAATTGCAACTGTCTTTGCCATCTTGGCCAATTATCTTTTAAAATTCATATACTAAACCTTATAAACCTTCAGTATGGAACAACAAAAATTACCTAATGTAACAACCTCCCTAGTATTGGGGATCATCTCTTTTGTATGCTGTTGCTTTAGTATGGGCATAGGAGGTCTCATCATGTCTGGCATTGCTTTTTTTCTGACTAAAAAAGATGAGAAAATATATGCCGAAAACCCAGAATTGTATGGGAACTACAGCCAATTGAAAACCGCCAAGACCATTGCCATAATTGGACTTGTGTTAGGGGCAATTGCCTTGTTGTGGTCCATTTATTCCATTGTTTCCGCAGGTGGTTGGGCCGAAATGATGGAAAAACAAAAGGAAATCTATGAACAAATGGGAATTGAAGTAGAATAACCCAATCAGACGAGTATGAACCCAATTGAACTTCCAAAATCAAAGAATGCCCTTACCATGGGCATTCTTTCCATTGTTTTGACCCTGTTTTGCTGCGGTCCCTTTGGGGCCATATTCGGTATCCTGGGACTTAATGATGCCAATGCGGCCATCAGGACATATGAGGCCAATCCCGATGCGTATTCAACGGGGCTTGAAAATGCCAAGACGGGAAAAATCCTTTCGTACATTGGTATTGGCCTAGCCGTTCTTTACCTCATTTTCATCATTATCTATTTTGGGGTCATTGCGGCCTTGGTCATGGGTTCAGGCGAATTCTGATTCCATCACACACATAAAAAAAACGCCCCAAGAGGGGCGTTTTTTTTATCCTATTTCTTAAACTCGGAAAGGGTCTTTATGATAATGCCCACACAATCCAGTAATTGATCCTTGGTCATTACCAAGGGTGGTGCAAATCGAATGATATTGCCATGGGTGGGTTTGGCCAGGAGTCCATTGTCCCTAAGTCCCAAACAAATGTCCCAAGCAGTGCTGCTCTCCTCCGTATCATTGATCAAAATGGCATTGAGGAGTCCCTTCCCGCGTACAGCGGTCACCCATTCACAAGTGGGAATAAACTTGTTCAACTCATCCCGGAACAGTTGTCCCAATGTCGCCGCATTTTCAGCGAGTTCCTCATCCTTGACCACTTGAAGGGCCGCCATTCCCACAGCGGCAGCCACCGGATTTCCGCCAAAGGTACTCCCATGGTTACCAGGTCTGATTACCCCCATGATTCCATCGTTGGCCAATACGCCCGAAACCGGATACGCCCCTCCAGATAATGCTTTCCCCAAAATGAGAATATCGGGTTCCACATTTTCATGGTCAACGGCCAACATTTTACCGGTCCTGGCAATACCCGTTTGTACCTCATCCGCGATAAAGAGCACGTTATGTTTCTCACAAAGGGCCTTGGCCGCGCTCAAATACCCCTCAGAAGGTACATATACCCCAGCTTCTCCCTGGATAGGTTCTACCAAGAACCCTGCTATATTGGGATTGCTTTCCAATGCCGATTCCAATGCCTCTAGGTCATCATACGCTATTTTGATGAATCCATCCGTGAAGGGGCCAAAATGGGTACGGGCCACCGGATCATTGGAAAATGATATAATGGTGGTGGTACGGCCGTGAAAATTGTTCTTACAAACAACGATTTGCGCCTGGTCCTGGGGAATCCCCTTTTTCTCATACGCCCATTTACGGCAAATTTTAAGGGCTGTCTCCACGGCCTCTGCGCCCGTATTCATGGGCAACAACTTGTCAAAACCAAACGTTTCAGCCACATACTTCTCAAAATGGCCCAGTTGGTCATTGTAAAAGGCCCTTGAGGTAAGGGTCAACCTTTGCGCCTGTTCTACCATGGCCCCTACAATCCGGGGATGGCAATGTCCTTGGTTCACAGCAGAATACGCCGAAAGAAAGTCGTAATACTTTTTTCCTTCCACATCCCAAACAAATACACCCTCTCCCCTACTCAATACCACGGGCAAGGGGTGGTAGTTGTGCGCCCCATACCTATCTTCCAGGGCCATGGCACCTTGGGAGGTCGTTTTTTCCAAAACTGACATAATAATTTACTTTATATAAAACTTCCACGATTCCTACTTAGGGAGAGAAATCATCCGCTATAAATGAAGTGCCCGCAAATTACAAATACTTCCCTATATGCAAAAATTAGCTTGGAATAGATTCATTTTACAAAATCACAATTAATTGATTATCAATATATTAATTAAAACATCGAGTTCACTTATTTTAAATTCCCTTAAAAATCACGTACCTTGCAATGACACTAATTTTTTAAACATTAACTATGGAAA
>JBFOLQ010000113.1:0-8441 GCA_040830145.1 Flavobacteriaceae bacterium
CTGTAAAGAGAAAAAAACCGAGCAGGAAGAGGCCTCTGCCAACATGGAGCCCAAACCTGAAAAAATCAATGTGATTTTTGATACAGATGCCAATAATGAATTGGATGATCAACATGCCCTGGCCTATCTGCTATTTAATGGCGATGTCTTTAATGTAAGCGGCATTACCGTAAATGCCACTTACAACGGAGGAGACATTCAAGGCCATTATGACGAGGCTGAACGCGTGCTGCAGCTTTGCAATTTAAAAGGGGCTATCCCTTTACTCAAAGGGGCAAATGGAGGTTTTGAGGAAATTACTACAGATTTTGATCCTACGGCTTACGACGGACAAGAAGGTGTAGATTTCCTTTTAGAGAGCACCAAAGAGGACCCAACGGTCATTGTTGCGGTCGGTAAACTTACCAATATAGCCCTAGCCATTAAAAAAGATCCTTCTTTTGCTGAGCGTACCAAAATAGTCTGGTTAGGTTCTAATTACCCCAAACCGGGAGAGTATAACCAGGATAATGATACCATTGCCATGAACTATGTCTTAAACAGCAAAATCCCTTTTGAAATGGTTACTGTTCGCTACGGAGATCCCTCGGGCACGGATGCGGTAAGTGTTACCCAGCAAGAGATCAATCAAAAAATGCCTGGATTGGGCCCAATCGCGACCAATCCCATAACCGGGAGGCATGGTGGAGAATTTGCAACCTTTGGAGATTACTCTGTAAGTTTATTTCAGCACATCTTTGATCATGTAGAGCACCCCGGAGATAAAAAAACCCGGCCCCTCTTTGATATGGTGGCTGTAGCCATTTTAAAAAATTCAGATTGGGGAGAACAAAGTAAAATTCCTGCACCCGTCCTCATTAACAATAACTGGGTAGAACGACCAGATAATCCCAGAAAAATTACCCTTTGGGAGAACTTTGATAAAGCCTCCCTCCTCAGGGATTTTTACGACGCAATGGAAAGTCCCACCCTCGTTTTAAATTCAAAATAAGATGCCGAAAATAGTTGTTGTTGGTAGTTCCAATACGGATATGGTGGTAAAAACACCCCGTTTTCCAGACCCTGGAGAGACCATTCTTGGAGGAGATTTTTTTATGTTTCCAGGTGGCAAGGGAGCAAACCAGGCAGTTGCTGCCGCCCGTATGGGTGGTGATGTAAGTTTTGTCTGTTGTGTGGGAGATGATATTTTTGGGCAAAACGCCCTGGAAGGATACAAAAAAGAAGGAATTGATGTCACCGGAAGTTTAACTGCCTCCGGAACCCCATCTGGAGTGGCATTAATTACCGTAAACAAATACGGGGAAAACGAGATTGTAGTGGCTTCCGGAGCAAATAACCTGCTGTCTGTTGCTCACATTTCTGAACAACAAAACATTATCAATAGCGCAGATATCCTACTTACGCAATTGGAAACTCCAATGGAGGTTGTAGCCCATATTGCAGGACATTGTAAAAATTCCGGGCAGTCATTTATTATAAACCCGGCACCGGCTCAGCCCTTAACGGATCTAATTTTAGATGGACTATACCTCATCACTCCTAACGAAACTGAGACCAAACTCCTAACAGGCATTGAGGTAACGGACCAGGCTAGTGCCGCCAGAGCCTGTGGTGTTTTCTTTCAAAAAGGAGTTCAAAATGTGATCATTACCATGGGTAGCAAAGGGGCTTTCTTTATGAATGCAAGCGAGGAGTATATGATAGAGGCACCCAAAGTACAAGCACAAGACACTACCGCTGCAGGAGACGTCTTTAACGGCTGCCTTGCTGTTTTTCTGGCTCAAAACCTATCGTGGAAAGAAAGCATTACAAAAGCAAATGAAGCTGCGGCCTTATCGGTCACAAAAATGGGAGCTCAGGCATCTGCTCCTTATAAGCACGAAATCAACTAAACCTAATACACCATGTTTATTGTAGAAACGTATTCAATTGCCGTTATCTTTTGTATCATCACCATGATGGCCTGGGGGTCATGGGCAAACACACAGAAATTAGCAGATCCTAACTGGAGGTTCGAGCTTTTTTATTGGGATTACGTAATTGGTATTGTGCTCTTTTCATTTCTCCTGGCGGTCACTGCGGGGAGTAATGGAGAGGCTGGCAGGCCCTTCTTCGAAGACCTGGCTCAGGGGAGTAATGAAAATTTAACTTCTGCCTTTTTAGGTGGTGTCCTGTTCAACGGCGCCAATATTCTTTTAGTAGCGGCCATCACCCTTGCGGGAATGTCTGTAGCTTTTCCTGTTGGAATAGGGCTGGCTCTGGTCATAGGAGTAGTAGTCAATTATATTGATGCCCCTGTTGGGGATTCGGGTTTACTTTTTGGGGGGGTAGCCTTAATAGTAATCGCGATGATATTGAATGCCACTGCCTATAAAAAATTATCTGCCAGCCAAAACAAAGTTCCAACAAAAGGCTTGCTTTTGGCCATAGTTGCGGGTTGTTTAATGGGTCTCTTTTATAAGTACGTAGCCAATTCAATGTTCCCTGATTTCACAACACCAATTGCTGGCAAATTAAGTCCGTACACAGCCGTATTTATTTTTGCACTGGGGATCCTGGCCAGTAATTTTATCTTCAATACCGTACTTATGAGAAAACCTTTTGAAGGAGCGGCCGTTAGTTTTTCTGATTACTTCAAAGGCGGTTCTAGAAATCATTTTATGGGAATTTTAGGTGGTATTATCTGGTGTGTGGGCATGTCCTTTAGTATTCTTGCCTCAGATAAAGCCGGACCGGCTATATCTTATGGGCTAGGTCAGGGAGCTACAGTGGTCGCTGCTTTATGGGGCATTTACGTCTGGAAGGAATTCAAAGGAGCTCCCAAAGGCGTACCTCGGCTGCTGAATATTATGCTCGTTGTGTATATTTTTGGGCTCGCGATGATAGTCCTTGCACGTTGATGAACTGAAGTTCTATTGCTTTTTTTCTAAGGAAGTCGTTGAGGATTGTACCGTGGCATTTTCTTGCTCAATGGCTTGGGCTACCAGACTTTTGTTGCTGTTGCGCGCATAAAATGCTGCCTGCTTATAGTATTGAGTGCTGTGATTACAGTCTATACTATGCGAGGCACTGTGCTTTGAGTAGGCCTCCCACTTGCTGTTCACATAAACGTGATAAGCAGTATAGCTTTGTTTTTTTAACGCCCTTTCAAAATTTCTTTGATCCTTCCAGAAATCGAGTTCGTCTTCTTCAAAGGGAAGTTGAAGTTGCTGTTCGTGCAATGCATCCTCCAAAGCCTTTTCCATAAAAAACCTTAGCGTTTTGTCAGCGCCCATAAGTTCTTGGGCCTGCAAGGCAGGAGCGCATAACATAAATGCTATGACCAGAAAACCAAAACGTTGTATTGTTTTCACTTTAGTGATATTTAGGGCTTAGGAGGGGAAAATTGCATCAATCAACGCTTCTTTAAGTTAGGAATAGCTAAGGGGAATTCACAGAAAAAGGGGCAAAATGCCCCCTTTTTCGATAAATCGTGTATTTAGGTTCATTTTTACAACATCAATAGCTCATTACACTTTACTTCGGTGATATACCGTTTTTCGCCTTCTTTATTCTCATACGACCGGTGAATGAGTTTCCCTTCAACGGCCACTTCTTTACCCTTTCCGAGATAATTTTCGACGATCTCTGCAGTTTTTCCCCAGGCCACAACATTATGCCATTGGGTATCTTCAATCTTTTCTCCTTTTGCATTGCGATAGGTTTCATTGGTAGCTATTGAAAACTTTGCCAATTTGCTACCACTTTCAAGGTTCACAATCTCAGGGTCCTGCCCTAAATGTCCAATCAACTGTACTTTGTTTCTAAGTGCATTCATGATTTTAAAATTTTACGTTAAACAGTTAATACTATCGGCGGACTATCCTCCGACACTGCAAACCTATGAAGGCCGGAATCCAATACTCGGTTAGGAAGTATTTATTTTCGTTTGTAAACGTTTGTTGTCGTTTGTTGTCGCCTAAAACAAAATTGTTCTTTCCATAGTACTTGAATTATGCGAACATTATGGTAAGGTTATTCTTGCGTAAATTAGTATTAAATCTTAACTTAAATGCAGATATTGTACTACGAAAGCAAAACTTGAAGCCCTATTCAGAATTGCAGAATCCAGTATTCTAAGCCTTAAACACCTCTTGAGGCCGGTAGCACCAAATGGTTTTTAACAAACCTATTGTAACTAAAGTAAATAAGCCTTCAAAAAAATCAATAGATCCCCGAACCCCAATATAATCCCACATTATAATTAAGAAAATAAAAGACACTTATGGAAACAAAAATTCTTACCAAGTACAGACTGATTTTAGCAGTAGTGATTTGTAGCCTGACAAGCAGTAACGCATTTGCGCAATACGATGTCATGGAAATAAATGAAGTAACATTCACCAGCCAGGGTAGTTACACCAACCCTTACCTGGAAGTAGATGTATGGATTGATTTAAATGGCCCTGCAAGCGAACAATATCGCATCCCGGTATTCTGGGATGGAGGGAATACTTTTCGCGCCCGTTTAGTGGCCACCTCGGTTGGAACATGGAATTGGAGTGTAGACAATTCGACCGTTCCAAATTCAGATCAAGGCTTTATTGGACAAAGTGGTTCATTTACCGCTTCTGCTGCCGATACAAGTAGCAACCCCAACAACCGTGGATTTATACGAGTAGCCTCAAACAACCGTACTTTGGAATATGCTGATGGCACCCCTTTCTTTTATACGGCAGATACTTCCTGGTCCTCCCTTACCAAAGTATTTGGTTTTACTACCGCAAATACCATGACTGAGATATCCTTTCAAGATTATTTTACGGCAAGAAAGAATCAAGGGTTTAACGGGCTCAATGTTATTGCCAGCTTCCCCAATGACACCTATACGAACTTGTGGTCTAGTGAAACCTGGGGGCAGAAAACAGGTCCCAATGGCGAGACCCCCTTCGTGGTAAATGGCGTAGTCGACTACCAACAGATTAATCCCTCCTATTGGCAATCTGTTGACATAAAAATGCAGTATTTGGCCGATCAAGGCTTTGTTACCATGCTAGAAACGGTAAGACGGTCTGAAGATTGGCCAACCAGGACACAGGCCGAAAAAGATGCATTCTATAATTATGTCCGCTACCTATGGGCCAGATACGGCTGCTATAACATGATCTTTAGTTGGGTGCATCACGATACCAACTCCGGAAATGTTTATCCGCTTTGGTTGCAATTGGTTCAACATGCCAATACCGAGCTCCAAACTAAGATTGGGGCCTACAAGATGCCCTATGGGCAACCTAGAACTGCCATGTCCTTTAACACCTCGCTGAACAATTGGAATATTGATGTACCCACTGCTCTGGATATACAAAACGTCAGCAATGCCGAAAGAGATGAAACCATGCATGAATGGCTATCGGATATCTATGATCAAGTGGCACAACCTGCCCTTAATTTGGAGCCCTTTTACCCTGGATGGGGTCTGCATTCGAGTAATGAGATCAACCCGGGTCTTGATGATATTACCATGGGACAAATGCAAATGTATGGTTCAGTATTAAGTGGCGGTCTTGCTGGCCATGCCTGGGGAGATACCTGGTATGCAGGAGCAGCACATGCCACCTCAAACAGAGTGGTGCCTGAAAACAGTCCGCAACTAAACGCCTTAACCTCATTTGAATCGCAGGCCATGGGCCACCTAAGAAGTTTTATACTGGATTCAGGACATGAGTATGATCGCTTGATCCCGGCTGCCGATGCCAATTTGAGCAACAGTCAGAACTTTGTACATACCCTATCGATATCGGATGACAAGGCCTTTGCTCTTGGGTTTTTTACTACCTCTTATGCCCTTCCCAATTTAACTAATTTGACTGCCTCGGAAACCTATCAATTTGAATGGTGGGATGTAACTAATGGAGGGTGGACAAATGCAGGTAATCTTTCGGCAGACGGCAATGGTTTATTGGTACCCCCTGCCCTGCCAGACAACACCAAAAACTGGGCTTATAGAATTCGATCCGAAAACTATAATCCAGGGACAGGATGTGGAAATACCGCTTTTGCGCTTCGCATCAATACAGGAGGGAGTACAGCCACTTACAATGGGGATACTTTTGTTGCTGATGTCCATTTTGATACGGGATCTACCCTAGACCGGCCTCAGACAGGCCTGACGGAACCTTACAAGACCTTCAGGTACAGTACCTCTGAGGTAATGGGCTATGACATCCCTTTGCCAAATGGAGACTACACCCTTAGACTGCATTTTGCTGAGCTCTGGTTTGGTGCCACCGGAGGTGGGGCAGGAGGCGTGGGTAGCCGGGTCTTTGATGTAAGCGCCGAAGGACAACTTATTGAGGATAACCTGGATGTCTTTGATGAAGTGGGGGCAGAAACCATGTTGATCAGGACGCATAACGTTAGCGTCACCGACGGAACTCTAAACATTGATTTTGATTCAAGAGATGTCGTCGGTGGAGAAAGACATCCCATCATCAACGCCATTGAAGTTTTGGGGACTTCAGTGCCAATTGCTGATGCAGGCCAAGATCAGGTGGTGGTTCTTCCCAACAACAATATTGATCTAACAGGGACGGGCTGCGACCCGGACGGAGGTTCAGTCACCTACCTTTGGTCGCAAACCGCTGGCCCTTCCGGAGCCACCCTAACGGGCACCAACACAGAAACGCTTTCTGTCTCCGGTTTAGTGGAAGGTAGCTATACCTTCCAGCTGACCGTTACCGATGACGAAACAGATACTGCTTCGGATACGGTGAATGTCACCGTAGATCCCGAATCAAATTTTGCTCTACGCATCAATACAGGAGGTAACAGTACTACCTACAATGGGGATACTTTTGTTGCAGATATCTACTTCGATACCGGATCTACCCTAGACCGGCCTCAGACCGGGCTGCCAGAACCTTATAAGACCTTTAGGTACAGTACTTCAGAGATCATGGGCTATGATATCCCTTTGGCTAACGGAGACTATACTGTAAACCTCCACTTTGCCGAACTCTGGTTCGGGGCCACTGGAGGTGGAGCAGGTGGCGTAGGTAGCCGGGTCTTTGATGTAAGCGCAGAAGGACAGCTTATTGAAGATAATCTGGATGTCTTTGACGAAGTGGGGGCAGAAACCATGCTAGTTAGAACTCATAGTGTTACCGTCTCTGACGGAACGTTAAACATCGATTTTGATTCGAGGGATGTCGTAGGTGGAGAAAGACACCCCATCATCAATGCGATTGAGGTCTTAGGGGTAACCGCTCAGACCAGCTTAGTAGGACATTGGCCATTGGACGAACAAAGCGGGACGTCTGCATCTGATCTAAGTGGGCAAGGGCACACAGGTACGCTTGAAAACGGCCAGACTTTCGATAATGACCGCACCACTGGTCAGGTAGACGGTGCCCTGCTATTTGATGGCACAGACGATCGAATCAACTTGCCTGATATCGATGACAATTTACAATCTGGTTTCACCGTTTCGGCCTGGGTCAACCCGGCTAATGCAGCGGGAGGTTACCAGGGTGTTGTTGGCAGCACCACAGCTGGGGGATTTATGATGTTTATCAATCAGAGTAAACTTGGGTTTAAGGTTACTACCAACGAAAACGGTCAGAAACTTGTGAGTTCGGGAAGCATTCAGAGCAACGTTTGGCAAATGGTCACCTGCACCTATGACGGTAGTAATATGCGTTGGTACATTGACGGCACTATTGTGCATACCGAGCCGCTCTCTGGCACCTTGAAAGATACAAATGTAGCCTGGATTGGTTGGTCTGGATGGAGTAGTGAGTACTTTGACGGAGGTATTGATGCGGTCAAAATCTTTGATGGCCCCCTCTCCGATAATGAAATAAATGACCTTTATACCGCAGATCTGCAATCTATGCCCAATGCATCCGGACACTGGCCGCTCGATGAACAAAATGGCACAACTGCAGCCGACCTCAGCGGCCAAAGCCTCACCGGCACACTTGAAAACGGCCTGACTTTCGACAATGATAAAACGACTGGCCAAATTGGAGGTGCCTTAGTATTTGACGGAACGGACGATAGGGTTAGCTTGCCTGATATCGACGATAATATGCAAACAGCATTCACCACTTCTGCCTGGGTAAACCCTACCAATGCGGCAGGAGGATATCAAGGCGTTGTAGGCAGTACCACCGCAAGTGGGTTTATGATGTTCATTAATCAGAGTAAACTCGGGTTTAAGGTTACTACTAATGAGAATGGTCAAAAATTACAGAGCCATGGAAGCGTTCAGAACAATGCTTGGCAAATGGTCACCTGCACCTTTGATGGAAGTGATATGCAGTGGTACATTGATGGCGTAAGTGTCCATACCGAATCGCACTCCGGAACTTTGGCAGATAGAAGTACAGGATGGATAGGATGGTCCGGATGGAGTAATGAATACTTTGAAGGAGGTATTGATGATGTACGTTTATATGACA
>JBFOLQ010000114.1:0-2220 GCA_040830145.1 Flavobacteriaceae bacterium
CGCATAGGCCGTATTTCGTTTGGAGTTTTTGGAGCCGGTCTGTAATTCAAGGGCGCGATGCAGCATATGTTCACTTTCCATAAACTTTCGCTGTTCACGTAAGGTGCGTCCCATTAACATATAGGCCTCCCCCATCCTAACGGTATCCCTTTCCTTTTTGGATAGATCTAGAAACTGTTGTCCATATTCCAAAGCCGGGCCATAAAACGCATTGGAGGTAAATGCCGTGCTCAACCGTTCCAACACCGTAAATTGCTCTTCGACCAATCCGCCTTTTCGACTTACCTCCAAGGCCTTTGATGAACACGCAAATATGACCTTCATCGCTTCAGGATGAGCCACATGGAATTTATATACATTCGCCATTCCTATCAAGGATCCGGCCTGCAATTTGTAGTCCCCATTTGCCACGGCATCACAATATACAATCCCCAAGGAATCAATCCTTTTCACCAAGGATGGAGCCTCCATTGTTCCTTCTAGAAAATTGCGGTTTTGACGCAAGTCAGAATCATTGCATGTTGGGAGATAGTCCAAATACGAAGTGTCTTGCCCCAAGAGGGTAGCTGATGGACATATCACAATCAGGAAGAGAAACAGTAACGCTTCCCCATATGGAAAACCACGGTTAAGACCTAACATAACCCATACCTAACTGGCATTTGCCAACCTATAAATGTAGGCAAAAAAAGTTTTTCAGTATTTGTCCGAAAAATCCATGCTTTTTTAAAGTGCCCAAACAGAAGGCATACGTACAAACATATCCCGATCAGATATGGTGCAAATAACGATATAGGTTCTCTTCCTGGGAAAGTCCCAATTTCTTTTTAAGTCGGTACCGGGTGGTCTCCACACTTCGGGGCGACACATTGATCAAACCGGCCACTTCCTTGTTCTTTAGGTTTGATAAAATGTAGGAGCAATGCTTTAGGTCATTGACACTTAGGTTGGGATGCAGTTCACTCAGATTTTTAAAAAAATCGGGATGTATCTCCTCAAATTGGTGCTTGAACTCCTCCCAAGTGCCCTCGTTGGAGGCCACGCCCAACAATTTCTTCTCCACGCCCAACAAGAGGCTTGATCCAATGGGACCATCTAACCCCAGTAAACCCGATATCTCTTGGGCTACCTTGGCTATGCTGTCCTGAATGGTGGATATCTTAAGCTGTTTGGAATACAGGGTGCGGTTGTTCAGCTGTAGCAAATGGTCTATCTCCGCCTTTTGCTTTTCAAGCTGTGCATTGGCCGTCCGCAATTTGCGCTCCCGAATGTTCTTCTCCCTGTACAGATGGAACAAATAGGCGCTGATGAACGCCAATGCAATGAGACCCAATGTCAAATACCGGTTATTGGCCCTTTTGTTCCTCAACTGTTCATTGGCCGCCTGGTGCTGCACGTCCAACATCTCTGACCGGGCCTTTTCCGCTATGGACATATAGTAATAGGACGAAAAAAGGTAGCGCGCCCGGTTCTCTGCCACCGAGCGGTCCAGATTGTCCAATAAAGACCTTAATAGATCATGGACCCCCTTGGCAATGGCCCCTTTTTCCCGTAGCTGGTCGATCATGCGATTGGATACCAATGCCATGGCATCCGTAGATCCCAAGGTATTGAATAATGTGAAGGAGTTGGAATACAGGTCAATTGCTCGGTCAATTTTTCCACTCCGCTCCATCAAAAGACCCTCAAAATAGTAGCAGTTTGCCTGCTCAAACAAAAAGGAATTGTCCCGAACCAATACCTTGACCTCCTCTAATGGTCCTTCAAAATCATAATCACCCATGGCCAGCTTTGTCTGTATTAACTGGAGCTTTAACCGTGCAATTAAAAAGTCAGCCGACCTGGACTGTTCATAGAGGGCAACATCCAATCCCTTTCGGACCTGGGCAATGCTCTCCCCATACTTTCCCATCTTCTGGTACAGATTGGCCAAGTGCAAATATGCATAGGCCGTATTTCGTTTGGATTTTTTGGAACCAATCTGCAGTTCAAGGGCCCGGTTCAACATCGATTCACTTTCCTCAAACCTGTGCTGTTCCCTCAGTGTGCGCCCCATCAACATATAGGCCTCCCCCATTCTAAGGGTATCCACAACCTTTTTGGACAAATCCAGGAACTGCTGGCCATACTCCAGGGCGGGCGCGAAAAAACCATGTGAGGTGAAGGCACTACTGAGTATTTCCAGTGCGTTGAATTGCTCTTCGACCAATCCAGCATCCC